>JAHWHD010000022.1 GCA_019323525.1 Candidatus Woesearchaeota archaeon | reverse complement strand
TTGTTGAACCGAATTTTAATTCAGTTAAACTGATTCCAAAATCAAGCATGGATGTAAAACAGTTAGAAGTGAAACTAAAAGAGAGGTGATTATTTTTCTTTTTTGAAAGATTTTGAAGATGGTTGATATAGGTGAGATTGGAGGTCTGTTGAATCGAGGTTTTAATCCGTTCAGCCAGAGTCACAGGAATATAGGAACAACAGGGCCTATTGTAGCTACGCTTATTTCTTTAGCGTGGTTCTACTGGGGGCCTCAACAGACTTTGTTCCAGATATTTGTTCCTATGTTTATTTTCTTGATGCTTGGTGGCGGCGGAGGAAAATGGGTAGTTTTTTTGGCTGCATTTCAATTTTTTATAAGTGCGGGACTTGCACAGGCAGCATCACTTCCTGCCTCTAACATGATATTCAGGTTTGTAGGATTATTTGTAGTTCTTCCATTGTGGGTGATATTCGGTATACTTCTATTCCTTAGCAGGGTAACTGCTGCAGAGAATCAAGGCATCGAACTTCCGCCATTAGCGATGTTTTTATACTGGGCACTCATTATAACTCTGATTGCTATATTCATCGGGTATAGCTGGACGCAGTTCACAACTACGATACCGTCTGAGAAGTTAGTACAGGCAAGAGAGACTGCTGTAAAGATGTGGAATTGGATAACCACGAATTTTAATAAGAGCATTGACATTGTTAGGTATGGTCTTTATTGCTGGTTCCAGCAGATGGGGTTTATTTCGGGTTGGAACTATAAAGACATAGATGAGTGTATACGGGAGCAAATAAGTCCTTCAGAGAATGAAACTATAACAGGTGGAACTGATACGTCTATACAAGATATTGTGAAGGCTGAGCTGAAAGAACCTCCGTATACTGTTGCAGAGTTTGGAACTCAAGAGTCTATAGAAGTTGGCGCAGTTCTTGATGTTATCAATCCTAAGAAAGAAGGAATTGATATCGAAGTTACTTGCGAGATTAAAGATGCAAGGCAGACTGTTCAACCTTCAAAGATAAGGGGTACTGGTGCATTGTTTGACCAGGAAGGAAAGGTTGTGAAGTATAAAGATGTTAAAAGGCTTAATGCCGACCTTGTATGTACCCCGGAGCAAAAGACACTTCCAAAAGGTGCGTATACAGTAAGCTTCAAAGCAACTTTCAAGAATGTTGAGGCAAAAGCTAAATTGTTGAACCTTTTCATGGCACAGGATGCTTTAAGGAATCTTATTACAGATTATGCAAAGCAAAGAAAGATTACAATAACTTCTACAAGCGAGGCGAGTGTAATGAGATCTTTGTTCCCTGGACTTATCCAGACATATTACGCAGCTGGAAAGGTTGAGAGCAAAGCTGAAGAGAGTTTTATCAGGCCGATGCTAGAGACTGAGAATGTTCCTATCATCGGTTTCTATCCTGAGAAGAGTATCAGGCTTAAAATAGGTGCTTCTAACCAGCAGAAAGGAACTCCTGGTATGGCGACCATAAAGTTCACTTTGCCACAGGATATGAAAATCATACCTGCTGCTTGCGAAGAGTATAAAGAGACTGACCAGTTGAATGTTTATGAGCACAAAACTAGAGTAAATCTCGCGAAGCTTAAACAAGGCGGTTTGCCAATAGCTGTTGGTGGATGTTTTATTGACGTAAGTAGGCTGGATACACTAAACCCTAATGTTCCTGAGCCAAGAACCATCGAAGTTGACATTACATATGACTATACACTTAACAAGGATATTCCTATAAGAGTTAAGACTTATGGGTTTGAAGGCTTACTGCCTGTCGAGGGACCCGCAGGAGTTAACAATAGGATTAATGTTGCTCCGACTGCGACAAAGGAACTGATTGAAAAGTATGTTCGTGAAAATGCTCATACTCCTTATAAAGAAACAGGCGCGCTTTTTTATGATGAGGGAGTGAGACAGGTCATAGATCCAGTTTTTGCAGTTGCTGTTGCTTGGCACGAAACACATCTAGGATCTGCTAATGATATTGGCAAGAAGTGTAATAATATGTTCAATATAAAGTTTGTAGCGGGAAGGCCTTTACAGAAAGCTGAAGCATGCAGTGCTGTAGATAGCGAAGGTAAAGGTGGATATGCCGAATATGCAACTATTGAGGATGGTATAAAGAGATTTTATCAGTTAATAAGAACTGACTATCTGAGCAAAGGCCAGGATAGTATTGCAAAGTTGGTGGCTCCTTCGACAGGTACAACATGTCAAACTTCAGAAGGAAAATCCAAGTACTACTGCTGTAGCGTTAACAGTCATTGTTATTGTTGTGGCAATGTAGAGGGTTACAACAATTGGCTTAGAGTGGCAGATACTATGAATAAAATAAAGGCTACGACATGAAAAAAATTATTTTATTAGGACTTGTACTTGTTTTGATATTTCTAGTAAGCTGCACCGGTACAAGTAAACAAGTAATTAGCGAGATTGATATTCACAAAGGTACAACAGGGCTTAGGATGGATATCATCGAAGGTATGCCGCCTAAAGAGATGTTTGTGGGAAGCGAGAAAAGTCCCGTGGGTTTCCAGATAGGTGTTGAGCTTGAGAATCAAGGTGCTTTTGACATTGTCGGAGGTGTGTTATCGATAAGCTATGACAGGAAGTTTAATGAATTTGTTGATCCGGGTAGCAATCCGATGATTCCTTTTGACCTAAGGGGCAAGAGCCAGTTAACTCCACAAGGCGATTTAACAAGAACGATTGCGCGTGGAAGAAATAAAGGCCTTCCTCCAGGTAGCCAGAGCGTTTATGTTGTAAGTGCTTGCTATAAGTACGAGACTTTAGCGACAGTGGATGTGTGTATAAGCCCGTATTTCCAACCGCTTGTTAATGTTGGCAAGGATGTTTGCCTTCCAAAGGATTTCAGTAACATAAAATTATCAGGGGGCCAAGGTGCGCCTGTGACGATTTCAAAGGTACAAGAGAGTATAAGGCCAACTGAATATGATTTAGTCGATATTGTGTTTGCAATCACTTTGGATAATCTCGGTGGCGGGGAGATAAGGTCAGAACTTAACTATGATAAAGAATGTAGAGGTTCTGAGGTGCTAGATATAAAAGATGTTCGTACTGCAAAGATAAAAGAGATTTCGTTTTCTGAGTACAGTCTTTCAAATGGAAGGATAAAATGTAACCCTGAAGAATTGAGGGTAGGAGAGAAAACGATCATATGTACTGCTACAATCGATAAAAGATTGATAAAGGCTCCTTATATTACGCCTTTGACAATTAAAGTTGGCTATGGGTATGTCCAAAGACTCTATCCAACCATAAAGTTCAAGGAATTGGCCGATGTCTAGCGAAAAACTTAAATAATGAATAAGGGTGTTATATATAAAATGGTGAAAAAGAGGATTTGGGTTGTTGGATTGTGTTTCTTGTTAATTTTTGCAGTTGCATGTACATCTTTACAGAGAGAAAAGCCCGAGATAGAACTTGATCTGTATAAAGGCACGCGCGGTATAGAGATTAACCTTCTTCCGAATGCTCCACCTACAAAGTTATATGCAGGTCCTAGGACTCAACTAAACTTTATTGTTGAGTTAAGGAATAGGGGCGTTTATAAAACGTCCGGTATGTTATTCTTAGGAGGGTATGATACTAGCATTGTTCCTATACGTGATAGTGAAAAGGATTTTGGACCTATAGAAGGTAAGACAGAATATAACCAAGAAGGAGGATTTCAAACCGTGGATTTTGAAGCATTAGGGATAAATATGCCGGAAGGTCTTGATAGACTGAATCAACCTTTTTCATTAACAGCAATCTACGATTATGAAACTGTTGCAACTGCTGTTGTATGCGTAGACCCGAATCCTTATGCTCCTGTACAACCAACTATAAGAACATGTATACCCCAGGATGTTAGTCTTGGCGGCGGACAAGGAGCTCCTGTAGCTGTTGACCTTGTAGAGGTACAGTCGTCAGGTGAAAAAGTATTCTTTAAAATACATGTAAGAAATGTTGGTGCAGGAAGTGTTGTAACTGTTGGTGAAAGGGATCCGTTTGCTGTAAGGAACGATATTGAAAGAATAAATAAGGTTTATTACGATGTTACGATGTCAGGTATTTATGGAACGTGCAAACCTGATAATCCGTTACGGTTAGTAAATGAAGCAGGAATCGTATTCTGTGAGTTTGCTATACCTTTTGAAGCGAAAGATCCTTATCAAACAACTTTAAAGATAAGATTAAGTTATGGTTATATCAACGAAATAATAAGGAATGTTCAATTTGTAAAAACACCTAAATAGGAGGGATTTAACATGAAAAGATTAGCGATTTTTGCTGCGATTGTGATTATGGTTTTCGCAATAGGTTGCCAACCACAAGATGAAGGACCTGTTTCTGAAACAGTTTTCAAAGGAGGTTCTCAAGGACTTTTAGCTAGCTTTGAACCGTTCGGGTTTGAAGAGGATGGGGGTTACGCAATATATGATACTGACACGTTTCCTGTAGAGGTTTATCTTCAAAATAAAGGTGAGGAAGACATAGAAGCAGGAGATGCAAAAGTAATACTTAAAGGTATATCTATAGCCGACTTTGACAGGATAAGCAGTTCTGAGTTAACAAATAAGGAAAAAATCGAAAAAGTTTCTGATTTCAACAAGCTTGGTGGAGAGGCTAGCATTGATTTTACACCAGGAGACGATGCAAAGTTTAAGCTTGATGTTATCGGGTTCACGAATATTGATATCTTTGCAGCTATTGAATACCTATACAAAACAAGAGTCATTGTTCCAAAGGTGTGTTTTAAAGAGGATCTAAGAGACCCTTCAATATGCAATGTTGAGGAATCTAAGGAGTATTCGGTTAGTTCTGCGCCTATAACTGTTACAGGGGTTAGAGAAGAACCTGCTGGTAAAGGTATAATGGCTTTAGTTTTTACAATCAACAATGTTGGAGGCGGAAAAGTAACGATCCCAGGACAAGAGTTTGATGTCAGGTACGGAAAGGTCAAGTACGAGATAGACGAACCTGAGAAATGGGAGTGTAAAGCTGCGGGTCTAGAAAATGAAGCCAGATTACAGGCAGGTGTAGCAGAGATAAGGTGCAGGTTAAAAGAGCCTTTAGAAAGTGACGCTCTCTACACAAGGCAGGTTGCTTTGACTTTAGAGTACAAGTACCAAAGCATAATACAGAACTCCTTAAAGATTAAAGAGAGCCAGAATTAAATTTTTTTATTTTCTTTAAGATGATAAGAAAAGCTAGATTAAAGGATTTGGACGCAATCTGGAAACTTCTGAATTCTGCTGAAGAATTGAGAGGCACCAAAGATTTTGTTTATAGCAAGAAATGGGTTAGAGAAATAATTACCAATCCTATCGAAGTGTGCTTCGTATATGTTGAAAGTGGGGAGATTGCAGGAGTGATATGCGGAGAGATTTGGAAAAACAAAGGTTATTCGTATCTTGCTGATGTGATCGTCTCTCAAAAACATAGGAGAAAGGGTATTGCCACGCAATTGTTCAAACATTATGAGAATTTTTGTAAAAAGAACAATGTCCAGTCAATATTTGCATTGGCAAAGGTTTCTAATAAGAAAATCCATGAATGGAACAAGAAGATGGGTTTTAGAAAAGGGGAAAAGTTTTATTATTTTGATAAGAATCTAAATTAATTTTATGATTGGCTTCCTAACAAAGCGACATAAGCTAGAAGTGCTTCTAATTGTATAAACTCGTCGCTTCCTTCTACCATGCGAAACTCCACATCTCCACATTTGTCGATAAAGTTTAACTTCTTTCTTGCGTCTATTTCAAGGTTCCAAGCTTCTTTCTGTATCTGTTTTATCACGTCAAGGCCTGACAAGCCATGGTTGAGCATCACGTCGAGAAGAAGGTTTCTTGCCAGGACAAATTCGTTCTTTAGAGCATGCAGTAGAACGTTCATCAGCTCTTTAGGTTTTGCTGCTGATGCCATGTTATAGATAAGGTCTTCATCGATTTTCTGTGAAATAACAGCAGAACTCTGCAAGATGTTTTCGATTCTCCTACAGTCTCCATTGGATATCTCGAAAAGAGCTGATTTTGCACCATCGTCAATATTTAATGACTCCTGGCCTGAGATAAATTCTATAAGTTCTAATATCTCGTCTTTTGATAATGGTTTAAACCTAAACACTGCGCACCTGCTCTGGATAGGGTCGATTATCTTTGATGAGAAATTGCAGGAGAGAATAAAGCGACAGGTCTGGGTATAATTCTCCATTGTTCTTCTTAGAGCTTGCTGCGCCTCTTTTGTGAGAGCGTCACACTCGTCCAAGTAAATTATCTTAAAAGGCACATCGCCAATAGCGCGCGTTCTTGCAAAGTCTTTTACCTTGTTACGGATAATGTCTATGCCTCTTTCGTCTGAGGCGTTAAGCTCTAGAAAGTTGTTTTTCCATGAGTCTCCGAAAAGTTGTCTTGCAATCACTAAAGCAAGAGTGGTCTTGCCAACGCCAGCAGGCCCTGCAAACATAAGATGAGGCATGTTTTTGTGCTCAACAAATGCTCTAACCCTTTTAACTATCTCTTTCTGGCCTTTTATATCTTCAAATGTCTTTGGCCTATACTTCTCAGTCCAGATGGATGTCTCTGACATGATATTTCAAAATAAAGCGGTTGTTTATATATTTAATTGTGGTAAAGAATAAAGAAAGAATTAGATGATGTCTTCCTCTGCAATAACCATATAATCACCCATTGCAATGACTGCGCTAAAAGGTATTAGTATGTTTCCTTCTTTGTCTTTTTCAAGTTCAAGTTTTTCTGTGTATGATGTTGGTGTTCTTAGTACCAAGTGAATAAGCTCGCCTGACCTAGTCTCGAATACGACGTCTCCAACCTCGCCAAACCTTTTACCAGTTTTGCTTACGACAGTCTTACCAATAATGTCTTTTGAAAATTTTTTATCTTCTTCTGCCATATAATATCCCCTCTGAATATGATACTAATTTAATACAAATAATGAATATGAAATGATATATAAAGTTTTTGATTTATATATAGGCGGAATTATAGCTTGTAACACTGGGCTTTTAAGCTACAGGCGCTGCATTTGTTGGTGTTCAAACATCTTATTGGCGGTTCTGAGGACTTTAACAAGGCTTTTACCTTGTCTTTTATATCAATAATCTCTTCCTTTAAAAAAGGGTTCATAGTAATCTGCTCTTCTTTGTCATAGTCAAGGTACTTTACAATGCCGTTTTTAATAGAAGTGCTGAACTTTTCGTTGAACAAAAGGATATAGGCAGCTACCTGGATCTTGTGGCCTGGCCAGACTCCTTGGCTAGGAGCTTTGCCTGTCTTTAGCTCAACTGGAATTACCTTATCAGGATATACGTGTAACTGGTCAATTATGCCTTTGAGTTCTAGTGTCTCTGAATTAATACGGATCTCTGACTTTATCTTTGGGAATAGAGAAGCCCAGAGTTGTGAGCCGAACAAATTGTTTTCTGTCATGAAATTAAAGATGTTCAAAGAGCGTTGCTGGGATTCGCGCATGAAATGCGGCCAGATTTCGCGGTAAGCTTTGATTAACGGAAGGGATACCTGTCTTAGCCTGTGCTTATTCTCCATGATAGATGAACGAAGCGCTGATGAAAAATGCCTGACGTATAAGTTAAGAACTTGTTTTATGTCAAAACTTGATCCTATTGATGTGATGATGGATTCTTCAATATCGTTGATCTTTTCAAAGGTGCTGTGTCTTATTGTGCCTTTAACTAATGAATCTTTAGGCGGCTCTTCAAGCTTAAGCACGTCTGTAAGGTAAATCTTTCTAGGACAGTAGAGGTAGGAAGAGAGTTTTGTAACAGATATCATTGAACTGCTGTTTCATGGATGCGTTTATATACTTTATGCGGAGTTGTCCAGTGTCCAGTGCATTTCAAAAGATTTATAAATGAACAAAAGATTAAGATTTTGATGAAAATGGATGCAGAAGAGAAATTCAAGGTAATTACAAGGAATACCCAGGAAATTGTTGGCATTGATGAACTTAAGAGTGTATTGAAGAAAGGAGACCTCAAGGTCTATCTTGGCACAGAGATATCCGGAAGGCCGCATGTTGGGTACTTTGTTCCTGCAATGAAAATGAAAGATTTTCTGAATTCAGGATGTAAAGTCACTATGCTGCTTGCAGATCTACATGCCATGCTAAATGATATGAAATCTACTTTTGAGCAGCTGGATTCCAGGTTCAAATATTATTCTATAGTCATCAAAGCGCTGTTAGAAGCTGCAGGGGCAGATGTGAAAAAGCTGAAGTTTGTTAAGGGAAGTGATTTTCAGTTAGACCCAAAGTATACTCTTGACATGTATAAACTTGCATCGATGTCTAGCCTCCATGATTTGAACAAGGCTTCATCTGAAGTCGTCAGGCAGAGCAAGAATCAAAAGCTTGGCGGATTAATTTATCCAATAATGCAAGCGCTTGATGAGGTTTATCTTGACGTCAACGCCCAGTATGGGGGAGTTGACCAACGAAAGATCTTAATGTTTGCTAGAGAATCGCTTCCAAAGATAGGTTATAAACCCAGAATTGAGATAATGACTCCGATGATTCCAGGATTACAAGGAGGAAAGATGAGTTCATCTGAAAAGGCCTCAAAGATAGACCTTCTTGATGATGAAGCCACAATTAAGAATAAATTGAACAAAGCTTTCTGCCCAGAAGGGGTTATCGAGGATAATGGTTTGCTCGCTTTTATGAAACACGTTATTTTTGTACTTAAAGCAGATAAAAAACAGAAGTTTGTTGTTGAACGCCCAGAAAAATGGGGCGGAAATTTAGAATACTCTAATTATGAAGAGCTTGAGAATGACTTTGCTGCAAAGCGTCTCCATCCTGCGGATTTAAAGTCTGCGATGGCTAGAGAGATAAATCTTCTTACTATACCCATCAGAAAGGCTATGAAAGGTAAAGAGAAGTTAATCAAGGAAGCTTACCCTGAATAAAAGAGGTTTAAAATGAAAGATTATGCAGAGTTTGCGTTAAAGTATTTACAGAAACTGGGTGTGGATTATGCAGAGGTTAGGCTTGAAGAGACTAATTCTGAATCATTTGTGCTTAAGAACGGAGTGCCTGAAGTGTCAGGGTTTGAGGAGATTAAAGGGATAGGTGCCAGGTTTTTGATAAAGAACGGACTTGGGTTTTTTTCTACGAATGATTTCAGCAAGGAAAAGATTAAAGGACTTATCCAGGATGCAATCAAAAAGGTCCAAAAGGCTTCGAAGATAAAGGAATCTGTAAACCTTTCTGAAGAACCAATTCATAAAAAGACTTATGACGTAAAACAGAAGATTAAGATTGAAGATATGGGGCCTGATGAAAAACTTAAGCTTTTGACAGACTCTGATAAAGCGATGGTCAAATCTGGAGTAAAAGTTCCGTCAAGGTATCTTTCGTATTCTGATATGACAACTACAGAGTATTTTTTGACAAGCGAGGGAAGCAAGATTCTTGCGACAGTCCCGAGAGAGAATTATTTCTTTTTTGTCACAGTACAGGAAAATGGAAAGTTGTCTCAGAGGTACAGTTCTTTCGGGGCTACAGGCGGTTATGAACAGGTAAAGATATGGAATGTTTCCGGCATGATGGTTGAAGAGGTTAAAGGTTTGCAAAAAAATCTTAGAAACGGTATAAAGGTCAAAGGAAAATATGACCTTATCTGCGGTCCCGAGGTTGTGGGAATAATGGTGCATGAAAGTGTTGGTCACCCTTATGAAGCTGACAGGATCTTCGGCAGAGAGGCTGCGCAAGCTGGCGAGAGTTTTGTCACTAAAGAGATGGTTGGACAGCAGATAGGAAGCGAAATCGTCAATGTTGTAGACGATCCAAGTCTTCCAAACAGTTATGGATTCTACTTGTTTGACAATGAAGGTGTTAAAGCAAGAAGAAAGTTTCTTATGAAAAATGGAAAGATAAACGAGTTCCTGCATAACAGGGAGACTGCAACGCACATGGGAATAAGAAGTAACGGCTCTTCAAGAGCCACTGACTATGATAAGGAGAGCATTGTTAGAATGTCAAATACTATACTTTTGCCAGGAGAGTTCAATGAAGAAGAACTTCTTGATGTCAAAAAAGGAATTTATATGAAAAATTTTATGGAATGGAATATTGATGATAAGAGATTTACGCAGAAGTATACGGGTTCAGAGGCGTATCTTGTTGAAAAAGGAGAGATAACAAAACCCGTATCTAATCCTGTAATAGAGATTACAACTCCAAACCTTTGGAAGGCTGTTGATGCGATTGCAAAGAAGCCACGGTACTTTGCTGGCAACTGCGGCAAGGGAGAGCCGATGCAGCCTATACCGGTTTGGTTTGGGGGTCCTGCAATGAGACTAAAAAATATTTGGGTGTATTCATGAAAGCTGTGGAAAGTGCGTTAAAGGAGTTAGAAAAAAAAGGTGCAACAGATGCGGTTGTTTCTAGCGTAGTTTCCAAGAGTAGCCAGATTAAGTTCTCAGATAATAAAATCAATACTACAAAGGATTGGGATAGTGTTAGTGTTAACATTTTTGCGTCATTCAAAGGAAGGATTGTATCGACGTCGATAAAGGACGTTTCTGATGAGGGAATCAAAAAAGGCATTGGCTTGATCACCAAGTTTGCCAAGAACCTGCCAATCAATCAGGATTTTAAAGGCATTGCGAAAGGGCCTTTTAATTACAAAAATATTCTAGATACATATGATAAAAAAATCGTTGATATGGACAGTGTAGTTTTTGTTGAAAAAGGCATTAATTCTGCATTAAATTCGGGTGCTGCGCGGGCCTCGGGAGTTTTAGAACAAGGAACTACGGAGACGCGCCTCATGACGTCCAATAATGTAGATATTGAAGATAAAGGAACTTTTGCTTACTTTTCTCTAAGAGCGTTTTTTGAAAAGGACTCTTCTGGCCATAGGGTTTGTAACTCTACTAGTTTAAAAGATTTTAATGTTGAAGAATGCGGAAGAAAGGCTGCAGAGATTGCTGTTAAAGCTAAAGGGCCTGTGAATGGAAAGCCTGGCAAATATGATATACTATTCTCTCCATTGGCTTTTGCCAATATACTTGAAAGAGTTGGGGATGCTGCGTCTGCTTTTTCAGTTGAATCTGGACTTTCGTTTTTGAATGATAGGGTTGGTAAGTCTATTGCAAACGAAAAAATTACATTATACGATGATGGAACATTGAAAGGGGCCGTGGGCTCAAGAAAATGTGATGATGAAGGAACACCTTCAAATAAGACTCTTTTAATAGATAAAGGGGTATTGAAAACTTATCTTCATAATTATTCCAGTGCTCAAAGGTTTAAAGCAAAACCGACAAGCAATGCGGGCCTGATCTCACCGCATATAAGCAATCTTGTTTTAGAGCCAGGCAATACAAGCGAGGATGAGATTATATCAAGGGTAAAGAAAGGGCTTTACATAACTAATGTGTGGTATACTAGGTTTCAAAATTATCAGACAGGAGATTTTTCTACAATTCCAAGGGACGGGATCTTTATGATTGAAAACGGCAAGATTGTAAAATCAATCCAAAACATCAGGCTGAGCGAGAATATACTTAATATAATGAAGAATGTGGAAACTGTTGGGAAGCAAGCTGAGCAGATAGTTGGCTGGGAAGTTGAGAGCCCTGTTATTACGCCTATGGTTTTTGTTAAAGATCTTAAGATAACTGTTTCTAAGTAACTTTGTTCGATTTTTTTGATTAAAATAAAAATATAATCAGCTTAATAGACTTCTTAAGTATTTTTATACTACATACCAAGTATCCGATAGAAATATTTATATATTTGAGCTACATTTGGAGTAGAATTAACAAAAATAATATAATCTAAAGAACTACAAAGACAGTAGAAAAGCCTACATATGAAGGGAAGAAAGCAAGAAAAAGTGGTGGAAGAGAAGAGTTCTTCTAATTTTATTTCCTTTGGCAAGTTACTGGATACGATTTCTGAAGGGAATCCTGAAAGGTTGTTGAATATTGTTGTCGAGCATCTGAAAATAAACCACTCAATGAGCAGAGATGAAATTCTTACCAAGATTTCAATGAGCAGAGACTCCATACTTGTTCCGATTAATATTTTTGCTGCCAAGCTAAGTCCAGCAGAAGCGCTGGTAAAATACCTCAAAGAAGAATTTGAAATGGGATATCATGAGATAGCCTCTTTGATCAATAGAGACGAAAGGGGCGTGTGGGGAAGTTACAGAAGAGCCTGCACAAAGATGAAAGAGAAGTTTAAGATTAAAGAGGCTAGATTCTTTATCCCAATTTCGTTCTTCAAAGAGAGGAAGTACAGCATTCTGGAGAATGTTGTGAGGTACTTGGTCGATAATTATGAACTTACCACTTACAAAATTGCAAAGGTGCTGAATAAAAAGCCCAGCACTTTGTGGTCTGTCTATAATAGGGTAAAGAAAAAAGGATGAAACATAAAGTTGTGAATGGAAAGAGAATGTGGCTCTTGATAGTTATGTTTGTGTTTGCTCTTATTATTATTACGAGCATAGGTAGTTCGGAGTTTGGGACATTAACGAATGAGTCGATTTACTCAAGTAGTTTAACATGCAATGTTACAGATAGTTGTGCATATACGACACTTTTCAAAATGTCTGATTTGTATAATGCTCATGCTGAGAATTCGACAGGTGCTGATTATGATTATCACGTTTGTTGTAATATCACAGACGGCAGTGATACGCTAGACACAAGCTGTGCAGCTCCTGATGATTATGTGCTGTACATGTCGGATTACACTAATGCGCATGTAGAGGTTTATAGTGGAAGCCAAGATTATGATATTCCTGTTTGTCTATCTGCAACAACAGGGAATCTTGACTGCTTATACACTACCACTAACTGCCCTTCAAACTACGAATGCCTTGTGACAATTTCTGATGAGCCGAATGCACATCTTAGTGATTGTGACGGAACTAATGATTATAGTCTTAAAGTGTGCTGTGGTTTGGCTGCTACTAGCTTGATCATATATGATACAACAGATTCTTCTACAGTTAATCCAGGAGGGATGGTGGACTTCTATGCGAATTACAGTAATGCTACAGGAGAGGCGATAAACGGAACTGGCACGTATTGCGA
>JAHWHD010000021.1 GCA_019323525.1 Candidatus Woesearchaeota archaeon | reverse complement strand
TTACAAACATACACAGAGCAGACCCTAAAGAACTGGAAGGCGGAGGGTGCAGATATTGCTAGAGAACAAGATACTTAATTTTGTAGCAGGAAGAGAGAAAAAAAGTTATTCTGGAGAGTTTCAAGTAGAAAGCCAGTTTTACGACTATAGACTTATACTCCCAAACTCTTCAGTTGTTGACCTTGCAGCGATTGTTTCGCCGGCTAGAACTGCAGGATGTGAAAGGCTTGCGATTGAAGACAGGATGCGTATATTAAAACGTGCTGCAGCTGCATTGGAATTCAGTAATGAAGAAGTCGAGCATCTTGTCAAGATGACTGGTATGCCTGTTGCGAATGTAAAGCAAAGACTAGGATTTTCTAGAAAGTTGCTCGACTGTGTTCCGGACTGTATTGAAGAAAGGATAGGAAACCTGCACGGGTTAGCTGCAAGAAAAATAAATGGTTCTGGTCTTGAAATGTATCTTAGCCCTGAAGGTCTTATATGTGCATTCGTTCCTCCAAATGACCCTGCTGAGTCAGCTTTCATTCTTGCACACACAGTTATGGCTGGGGGCAGCATAATCATCAAACCAAGTTCATTGGAACCTTATCTTAGCGTCAAGTTTGCGAAACTTCTGACAGAATGCGGGTATCCTAAGCATGGGATAAATGTCGTACATTGGAATACTAGTGATGAGAAAAGAGCGAGCATGGGGCATGAATTAGTAAAAAGATGTTATAACAGGATTGTTATGGGAGACAGGCAAACTGCTGAGAAGCTGCTAGAGGTATATGACGAGAATGGGAACTTAATAAGGGGAAATGATTGTATATATTGCGCTGGAAACTCTAAATGGATACTTGATAAAGGTCTTGATTATGAAGATATGGCTGCAAAGATAGCTCATGCTGTTCTTGACTGGCCGACTGACTGCATCACTCCAAGGACAGTCTTTGTCGTGGGTGATGAGACTAAGCTTCTAGAGCATCTTGTTACTGAATTCGAGAAAAGAAGATGCGGGGATCCTCTTGATAGTAAAACACAGATTGGGTATGTTGATCATCAGACAATTCAAGATGCAATGAGGAATATTAAGACAGGAAAAGAATTAAATTCAATCGATGTTGTGCTGAACGGAAGGATTGTTAGAAGGAATCAGATGACGCCTTCAATATATGTGGTGCACGAGCATGATTCGCAGTTCCTTAGGAACGAAACTCCGTACATGCTTTCAATCGTAAAAGTTCCTGATTTCGAGACTGCAGTCAACTTCCTTAACAATGTCTATGATGATGGAACAAAGATTATGGCTGTGTCTGTTTTCTCAGGCACCGATTATAAAGGATTCGAGCATAAAGAGGCGTTGCATAGAATCAAGGCGCACATGAAATTTTATAACAAATCAAGCATGGAACTTGATCCTGTGTTAAGTCATCAGGATGTTTATCTCTTCGAACAATTAGCAACAAAAAGCCCTTTGCTTTTAGGAGGACACAAATGAAAACCAAACATATATTCGTACCTGCACTTGATGTAGGCGAGCTACTTCCGTTCGCTGTTAAAAAAACTAAGACTCTTGCACAGAATTTTGCAGAGCAAGAACGAAGCAAGAAAGAACTTGTGAAGTTCATTGACAAACTGCAGAAGAATTTCAGGGAGCCTGTATGGTACATGGGCATGGATGTGATAGGCGAGAAGTCGTATGAGCGGTTCATGTTTGACAAAGGCGGGTTTTTTGAAGTGATGATAGAGAATCCTATTGCAATGAACGGCCATTTTGTGCATGGTGCAAGGGCTAAGCGTTTTAAGAACGCGCTTGTGAAAACCTTGAAAGGCATGATGCCAAAAGGCAGTGTCACTGACATTTTCCTTAACTCTATAGAAGTGCAGGATGAGGATGATGCTTTCCTAACAGTACAGGAGTGGAACAAGCTGAAGAACGTTAGAAAGGGTTAATTTCTTTTTTATATATATGAAACATAGAAAACTATTTAAATACTCAACTTACTTCTGGGTTCATACGCCCGTGTAGCTTAGTGGTGGAGCAGTCGGCTGTTATATAATTGCAGCAACCGACAGGTCGTCAGTTCAAATATGGAATTGTGCTGGCAATTTCGCTGAAAGTCTGACCACGGGCGTACACTTATGGGCCCGTAGCTTAGTCTGGTGGAGTGCTCGTTTGAACTCGGTTTTCGAGATCAAGGCAAAACTGATATACCAGATAGCAGACATCGAGAGGTATTGTACCCGATAATGGTCCCGAGTTCAAATCTCGGCGGGCCCACCATTTTCTTAATATAATGTTAGAAAACACAGTAAAAATAAAATTTTAAAAAAATAAAAAAATCTAAGGACTCCATTCAGATTCTATTTTCTGGCCGTTTACGTCCATCACAAAGTAGCCAGATTCTCCGTCTTCAGAGAAGTAGTAGTCCATTGACATCTCGCCATCAGGTCCTTCTGCAGTATACAATACATGGCAAAGGCCTGCGTATTTTCCAGAAGTGATTAACTTGTCAACTCTCCACTCTGCGTTCATAGCGCCCTGGTCGCCTGTAGATGCCATTGTCCATTCACCACCTTCAGGGCACCAGCTATCCTCGCCTTCAGTTCCTGTTACTGTAGTTGTCTGTGTACCTTCGTCTGTTGTTACAGTTGAAGTCACCGTCTTGTCACCCTTATCAACAACAACTGTAGAGTCTTTGTCCTTATAAACAGTTTTTTCGCCGCATCCTGCGATAAGTAAAACAGAGATTATGGCTAAAACTAAAATTAGAGTTTTTGTGTTTTTCATTATACCACCTATACAGTTTAAGTAACGCAGGGTTAATAAATGTTTTGGGATTCTTTTTGGGAATCTTTATTAATAAACCACAACCAGATGTGAGACGTTTGGATAAAATGAAGATCAAGACAGATTATAACCATGCTACATTGGATATTGCACTTGATACTATCGCTAAGAATAAGCAAGCGCTGGTGTTTGTGAATTCAAAGCGAAGTGCTGAGAAATCTGCAGAGGATATCAGCAAGAAGATCAAGGAAACCAAGCCTGAGCTCGAGATTCTTGCAGATTCTATACGTAAGGTACTTTCAAGGCCTACTGTGCAGTGCGAGAGACTTGCCAAATGTGTCAAGAAAGGTATAGCTTTCCATCATGCAGGGCTTAGGAATGAACAGAAAGATATAATTGAAGACGCGTTTAGAAAAGGGTTGATAAAGGTAATAGCTTGCACTCCAACACTTGCAGCTGGTGTTGATCTTCCTGCGTTTAGAGCGATTCTACAAAGTTTGAGAAGGTATACCGGATTTGGCTTGAAATGGATTCCTGTGCTAGAGTACCTGCAGATGTCTGGAAGAGCTGGACGTCCAGGATATGACAGTTATGGAGAGGCGATAGCTATCGCAGAAACTGATGCAGGAGTTGATGAGCTTGAGGAAAGGTATATCTATGGAGAGCCAGAGAATATCTATTCAAAGCTTGCAGTCGAGCCTGTGCTAAGGACATACCTGTTATCGCTGATTGCTTCAGGTTTTGTTAGGTCAAGAGAGCAGATACTAAAGTTTTTTGAAAAAACGTTCTGGGCGTATCAGTACGCTGATACAGAGAAGCTTGAGATGATTATCGATAAGATGTTAAGGCTTCTGATTGATTTTGAATTCATAGAGTCTAATGAAGACGAGTTCACCTCTGCATTTGAGATGAACAATACAAATTAC
This sequence comes from Candidatus Woesearchaeota archaeon, assembly GCA_019323525.1. GTDB lineage: Archaea > Nanobdellota > Nanobdellia > Woesearchaeales > JAHWHD01 > JAHWHD01. The sequence goes on along the minus strand of JAHWHD010000021.1, from coordinate 4,303 downwards.
AAATCAACATTGATAGGGAAAAGGGTTGCGCAACTTTACCTTGACCCAATGACAGCCAATCACATCATAACCTGCATCAAACGCGCACGAGAGAGGCAGGTTGTAGAATTTTCGTTGCTGCAGATGGTGTCTTTCACACTGGAGATGCGGCCGTTAATAAGAGTGAAGACTGCCGAGTATGATGATGTACAGGAGAAATTTGCATTCTTTCATTCAAATATTCTGATGATGGAGCCTAGTGTATATGAACCTGACTATGACGATTTTCTTGCATCTGTGAAAACTGCGCTGTTCCTTAACGATTGGGTTGACGAGAATGATGAAGAGTTCTTGCTTGAAAAGTACGCGGTAAGGCCTGGAGAGGTAAGGGTCAAGATAGAAAATGCTGACTGGCTGCTTTTCGCTAGCCAGGAACTTACAAAGTTGTTAGGGTTTAAAGAGATTTTAAAAGAGATTGTAAAGTTAAGGTTTAGATTGAAATATGGTGTTAGAGAGGAATTATTAAACTTGTTAAAGTTAAAGAATATTGGCAGGGTCAGGGCGAGAAGGTTGTTCAATAACAGAATCAGAACAATAGCTGATGTCAAGGATTGCGATATCGTGAAGCTGGCCCAGTTAGTAGGAAAAAGTGTTGCAATAGATATTAAGAAGCAAGTAGGTGTTGATGTTTCTAAAGTAAAGATTAAAGAGAACAAGAGAAAGGGACAGATAAGCCTTAATGATTATAAAAAAACATAGAATAATTATCCAAAGATTTATATATGAAAACTTTTCTTCTGACATGCTTTTAAAATGAGAGCTTTAGAAAGATTGTTGGTCGGAGCAGCGTTCTGCGGGTCGGTGCTAGTTTCAAGTCTGCACGCTTATACAGAGATGCCATATTTTTTGTCTAACCTTGGCACTAATCCGAGGTTTATACCGCACAAGGTCAGCATTAATGCTAACGATATACCAGACATTGACTGGAAAAGCGTGCTTCCTGCAGGAGCTAAAGATGCAGAGTGTCATGCGTACCAGGTAGATAATAAGCCAGTAAAAAGGATACATGTAAGGTATCATCCGTTTAAAACAAGGGATGGGTTGACTGATTATAGCAGAGAAATAAGGATCCAAGATGGTAACAGTAAGGATTCTCTTCCAGACGGGTTGTTTAATTTTGTTGAGTTCTGGTATAAAGGTAAGAGGATTGTGCCTCCGATTGCAAGAATGAAGTTTTCAGCAGCAGAGAGAAAGGTTCATGATGCACAGTTTATGGAATGGGTTGATGTTTACAGCGGCCAGTCTAATAAAGCAAAAGTCTTGCCTGAATGGTACAGAAAAGTCACGCACGATTATACAGTGCAATTGAGCAATTATCTAAAAAATAGAAGAGACAGAGAACAAAAAAATAATTTTAACAGGATCTATGCTGACTAGATTCTTAAGTTATTCCTTCTTACGTTCTGGCGCCAAAAAAGGTCGTCAATAAAGTTAATCCTTGCCTCGTACTCCTGCCATTCCATGAACTGGTTTCTTCTCTTAAAAAACATGAACTGAATCACCCCTGTGCATCTGGTACTCCATATCTTCAAACATCATTTGAAGCTGGGGTACTGGTAATGGTCTTTGCCTTATCATCATTTTTATCACCTCATTTTTTTTTGTTTTTTTAATCGATTTATATCCACTGATCGCTGAACTGGATATCAAAGCTGTTAATCATGTCAGTAGCTGAGAACCGTGGAATAAAAGCGTTCTTTGCGCCATAGGTTCTCTGTGTCAGGTCTTTTATCTGTTTGAAGAACAGGTCTTCAATTGTTTTATGGGAAAGGTCTACCATTTGTATCACCTCGAGTTTTGGTTTTGATTTTTTATGAAAAAAAAAGGTAGGCAGGAGGGTTTGTTAGAGAGGGGTCCTGCCGAATCCTAAAAACGGACTTAAGGTCTTTCAACCTCAATGTATAGTATGCTTAAACTCCTTTAAATAGCTCACACGCATAGTTGTCCAGTGTCCAGTGGGTATTGAAAGAAAATCTGAATCTAGAGAATTCTTAGGTTAGAATGGCTGTGGCCACTGGACAAGGGGTTTGTCTAGTGGGTTAAAAGCACCAGATTACTCAATAATCTTTATATTAAAACAATCGCTCTTAAGGTGTATGCCAGAAAATTTGATAGCGCTTGAAGACTGCATTGTAGATAACAAAGGGCATACTGTCTTGTTTGTTTTACCTAAATATGTGATGTTTGAGCGGGTCGAGGCAGTTGTTGATGAAGAAAAATATGGAAATTGGCATAATCATTATCCAAACCAATTTGGGGATCTGGTGGTCGCATGTGACAACGTTGCTAGATTCTTTGCTCCTGGCGAAGTAGTGAGGCCTTACAAAGGCTCTTATGGAGAGAACTATCTTAGACTCGCGTTTGAAAGTTATAGGACTTTAGGGCATTGGGGTGAAAGGATATACGTTCATGAACATTTAAAAAAAGCTAATACGCAACTTCCAATAGGAAGAGTTCCTGTTAACATTGTTATGCAAATCCCTCTAGTTAAAGCAGTAACCCAATCTTTTATCGATTGGGTTAATGAATATGCTAGAATAAATGGTGAGCATGTTTTAATGGAACCATACCCAAGTATATTTTCTGATTATTAAAAACGTCGCGGCGGGGACTTTCACCGCCAGTATACGCCAGCAGATTTGAACCCCGAAGAGCCGAAGCTCACAGGATATCTGCGAGGTAATCTGAAGTACAGATTGTACTTAGCAATCATACGCTTTGGCATTGCCAAATCTGCGCAGTACCAGGTTGTGCCACCGCGACATAATGTCTGCATATTTGACAGTAGTTTTTAAATATTTCTATTAAAATGAGAATAGCAGTAAGATTTATAAATAGCTAGAAATTCTGTTATTCCTACAGCGGGGTGGAGCAGTCAGGAGTGCTCGGTGGGCCCATAACCCACAGGTCGGAGGTTCAAAACAGGGTTTCTGCTTGAAATTCTGGGAAATTCCTCTCCCCGCTACTTTATTTTCTTGATTTTGTCTTCGAGAAATTAGCTAATTCTTTCTGCATTCTGATATTAAGATAATAAGATTTGTCGCAGTTGGGACCGGTGAGATTTGAATGAATATTCAGTGAATCCAACATTTCCTTAGCATCACCTAAACCAAGCAAATTCATAGATTTTATTCTAATACATCTCCTATCTGTTGGAAGATATCCTTCATCAAGGCTGAAGGCTTTAATCCACTCTACTTTGTACTTTCTAGGACTGGTTTTAATTGAATCAGGTATGCGCCATTTCCTTGCGCCATATTCGCTGAGGGTCGTCAAAAATTGAGCAATTCTTATACTAAACACATGAACAACTGACTTTTTCTGGGAATATGTCATCTTGATTCCGAATAGCTTCCCCATGTCGTTTCGAAATGTCGAGATTAAGGCTTCATTAGTGTTATAATACGCAATCTCTGCTCTATTAATCCTATCATTTTCGCTAGTCTTGAAGAAATAAACTCCACCATCTCCACACAAATGAGCATGAATTCTAACCAACTCTTCAGAAATCTTGATTTGATTATTGTGTTTCATTTCAGCAACACATGTATGAAATACAATAATTCAAGATTTACAAGTTTATATATTTGGTCCGCATTTGTCCAGTGTCCAGTGCTCAATAACCTTTATAAACAACCCTCTTTATAAAAGCCTTAAAAAAGTTGGTACTTATGACATTAACAAGTAAGTTCAAAAAAGAGCAGTTTAAACTGGCTGAGAAGGTAGAGATTAAAGATTCTTTTTCTAAAGTTAAGACTATTGCAGCAGTCGATCAGGCTTTTACAGATAAGAAGACAATATCAGGGATTGTAGTGCTTGACTTTAAGACAATGGAAGTTATCGAGAAAAAGTTTGTTGTTGTTGATACTAAGTTTCCGTACATGCCAACTTATCTTGGGTTCAGGGAAGGCCCTGCTATTGTTGAGGCCTTTAACAAGCTCGAGAAGAAACCAGACTTGCTGATGGTAGACGGTCATGGGATTGCGCACCCTAGAAGAATCGGCTTGGCCAGCCACGTGGGGCTGATGCTCGATATACCCACAATAGGTGTTGCAAAAAAGCTAGTCGTGGGCGAGGTTCAAGACGGCAAGATTTATTTCGATAAAGAGTTTAGAGGGTTTGAGATTATTACAAAAGAGTTTGCTAAACCTGTCTATGTTTCTCCAGGACACAAGATCGGTCTTGGAACAACGCTTAACATTGTAAAAGCGACATTGAAAGGTCATAAGCTTCCAGAGCCGATGCAGATAGCTCACGCTTATGT
>JAHWHD010000089.1 GCA_019323525.1 Candidatus Woesearchaeota archaeon | reverse complement strand
TGTTTTTGCAATGCTACTGGAAGTATCTGAAAGAGCGATGGCTCACTGTGATAAGACAGAACTTCTTTTAGGCGGCGGTGTAGCCTGTAACACTCGCTTGCAAGCTATGGCAGAAACAATGTGCAAAGAACGCAACGCAAAATCATACGCTCTTGAAAATCAATTTAACATTGACAACGCAGCAATGATCGCATGGCAAGGTATTCTAGAACATAAAGCTGGAAAATACCAAGACCCTGCAACTGACACTGCAATCTTACCTTACTGGAGAACTGATGATGTTACTGTAAATTGGGTTTGATCATCCCGTATTTCTTTCCTGCTTCAATTTCTTTCTTAGGATAAAAAAAGGCTTCTTTTATCTTTGCATTCATTGGCATAAAACTGAGATGCAGCTGGTAGTCATCTCCTGTCTGGTACCTTCCTTTGGTATTGGTATTTGTTGGATCCATTAGCTTCCAATCTCCATCAACCTTTACAGCTAGCCATGCGTGTCTGTTTGCACCATGCGAACCTTCAATATACACAGTTTGAATACCCTGACTTGCCAACAACTGCTGAAATATTTTTGCAATAACCTTACAGTATCCTCCATTATTCACATGATGCCTGAAATCATATAGTTTGCTTCTGTCCCAGATATTTAAAAAAAAGTCATCATAATTATCAGCCGCATAGTTTAAGAAGTTCTTGGCAAGAGTTCTCATCTTAGAATCCTTCCTGGCTCTGCCTGATTTCAAAAACTTCTCAAGAAGTTCCGCCATCTTAGCATTATACTGTTTTTCAATCCTCTCGAACTCGCCATTTCTAGGAGTTTTTCGAGCATTATGCCTCACCTTTCTTTTCAGGTATCCAAAATACCCTCTTAATCTATCTTCAATATTTTTCTTTTTATTTCGCTGTAAGTATCTTGTATAATCCTCTACTACTTCTTTTGGCACAAGTCCGTATTTGATAGTGTCCTTAATATAATCAAACAGTTTGTGAACTTTTTCTTTTTCATCCTGCTCCTCGCCAACAAGCTCATTTGCAAGCGCTGCGATATTGTCAGGAATTGCTACATCAGTTACCACTTCATCTAGACTTAATCTGATCGTGTAAGAGATTGCTGCCTCCTGTTTCCTTTTTTTTACAACTGCACATGTGCCTGGCTCGTATTTCTTAGACCTTGATTTTCTTGCGTTGACTAAATGCCTGATTTGCATATCTTGTCTCCTGATTACTTCAGTGACTGGATAGATTCTTTGAAACCTTCCATGTTCAAGTTGAAACGAAACGTTCAGAATGGCGCCATCTAGAGAATTTAATGGAACAAATATCTTGCGTTTATCATAAATCTCCAATTCCATTTTAGACACATTATCAAATCCTTTTTAAAAACAATCTCAATATTGAATCAAGTGAAATATAGAACATATACAACATATATAAATATTATTTAACTCTAGAAGTTGTATTCTTTATTATCTGGTTTGCAGCATATAATCCAGTGAGAAAACTGTCCTCTAACGAGGAGATATTGTAATCAGATGCAAGGTAAAGGTTATTGTCAAGCTTCTGTTTAATGAACTCTTTCTTTGGTATAATTGTTGCAGGCTTCCAGTAAACCTTTCCGACGACTTTAAAACTTTTATAGAACTTCTTAAAATCAGGGTTTGCACTTTTTGAGTAGGCTTTGTCAGTGCCGTCTTTCATCATTGAAAGCTGCGTAATCTCCTTGTTCCTGAAAAAAATAACTTTCTTATCATTGTAAACATCTTTTCTTATGCCTTTTAGGTGATATGTATAAATCTCAGTTTGCATGCCTGGCTCTGGAACATTGTAAACCCTTGCAAGCTGCATCTGCGGAGCAGCAAGAACCACGTTGTTTGCAGTAAAGACTCCTTTGCTGGTTTTAATACTGTATATTTTATCTTTTTTCCATACTTTCGAAACATTCCCGATAAGAATCCTGTCCCAATACCCTTTTGTTAGTTTTTTGACTGTATTCCTGAAATCAGCGTTCCATGTCTTGATTACTGCAGGAAAAAACACGCCCAGATAATACAATGCATTAACTTTATCAGAACCTGCGAACATCGTAGTTTGAGTTACAGGATTTCCGTATATCTTGTCCAGAACCTGAAACTTGTGCCTTTTTATGAACTCTTTAGCAGACATTCGCCAATACTTTAGGAGTACTGGATCACTCTCAAAACATTCCTTGACTGTCTTGTAAGGCGCTTGTTCCCTGTACCTGACAAAGTGTTTTCTCACCTTCTTTACTAGCGAGAAAAACCTGATAATCTTGGGAATGTACTTTATGTTGCCAAGATTGTAGACATTGACAAATTTTTTTCCGTCAAAGAAGTAATAATCCTTTAACCCGCAAAACCCTTGACCTTTATCAACATACTTTAAAACATTTTTGTAGTCTTCAGTTACATAGTCAGCGCCAGAACTTGTGCCGAATAAACCCGGCGATAGTATCCTTCCACCAAGAACCTTTGTTATCAATAAGAAATCTTTGCCAGCATCCTGCAACCTTCTTGCACATGCCATGCCTGATATACCGCCGCCTACTATTACAGTGTCATAGTGCATCCTCTTTTTCATGAACAAACCCCTTAGTACAACTTACTTTTCAGCCTTTTTTCAATCTTATTCTTCAAAACCTGGTCATGTCTCCAACGTTCTATGAAATCTTGTACTATTTTCACAACCAGTTTAGCCCTAGAACCATAGATCCCTTCCTTCTTTACAATAGAATCAAGTTCATCGCACAACGGCTTTGGCAGGTTGACCGCAGAATACCTGCCAAGTCTCTTTCTAGTATCCTTGTACTTTGCCATATGTATGCAATAAGTGCATAGGATTATTTAAGTTTTACTGATGCGAAATCTACTTTATAACTTTCGTGAGTTAACTTTTTATATAACCCGCTCCTTAAAAGTCAGGCATGGAAAATTATTTTGGTATGGAGATTCCTGAAATTTCTGCTATTCTTAAGGACCCAAAAATCTGCGACTTTATAGGCCGCACTTTATCAGAAGTTCTAAGACACCTACACATACATTCTCCAGACTATGTCACAGCCACCATCCTTGAGATGGCTGGCAAGAGAGGTTATGAGGCAGAAGCAAACGAGGTCTTGCAGAAGAAAGGTGTCCAGTCAAGACTTGCACACACTTTAGATGACAGGGCACGCATCATGTTTCACCAGATACGTCAGCATGTCAAAGGCAAATCTGTACTTGACATTGGCTGCGGCGATGGAAGGCTAGCAAAAATGCTTGCAGATGATAATCTTGACGTGACAGCTATAGACGTATATGAACATCCGAACGTATTAACTACGGGTCTTGATTTTCACGAGTTTGAACAAGGAGAAGATATTCCTCTTGACTCTCACTACGATACCACGCTTCTCCTTACAGTCCTACACCATAGCTCTGACCCTTTACACACTTTAAGAGAAGCTCGCAGGCTCACAAAAGACAGGCTTATAATCATAGAATCAGTCTATGGGATAACTAATGACTCATACTATGGCTCTCTCACGCCTGAAGAGCAGAGAATGGTAAACGTTTTCTTTGACCATTTCTATAACTGGATAATACACTATTCAAAGGATCCTGATAAAAAGGTCAATATTCCATTCAATTTCAGGACCCCTAAACAATGGCATAAGATCTTTGAACATTGCGGTTTTAATGTGGTAGAGGAACGCGACTTAGGTATCGACCAACCATCTGTCCCAGAACATCATCGGTTTTACGCTCTTGATATCTCAAGATAGATTAGAATAATGCATCTATCTGTTCTTCTGTAAGAAAATTTATAAGGTTGACCTCAGATATAAGGCAGCAGTTTCCGTAAATATTGTTGATGCAGTCAACACTTTTGCATATCTTTCTAGGAATCTTGCCTTCCTTGAACCTTTTCTCTTGATACTCTCTTATCTCTTTCCACTGCTCTTCTGTCAAAAGACAGTAAACACTATTTCCTTTTTTCTCAGCAAAACATAACCCTCCCCTGTTATTCCTACAGTGAGTGTTAGAACAAGTTTTCATATGAGAATTTTTTTTATTGTGATTAATATATTTATCTTTTTTCAGAATAAACCTTCGGAGAAACTAGGTAAGGCCTTGATACTATCCATACATCCTGTCCGCCCATGAACCTTGTAACTCTTTCATCCACAACATCTATCTCAATTATCTCTCCTCCTTGTAGAACTCTAGAAGCCTCTCCATCCCATACCCTGCCAGAACCTTCGACCCTAAAGACTCCATCTACATGATAATTACCGTTACACTTGAGAACACCAGAAATAGTATTATCTCCTACATACACGCACACTCTCTCTCCAAGATGCTTGTTAAGGCCTTTAATACCTATTCTTTGCGGCATAATATCAATAGAATTCAAACCCTATATATGTATTATGGTAATAAAAAATATAAAATCAAATCTTTCCTTTCTGGATCTTATCCTGCAACTCCTTGGTCAGCCTTTCAACCTCGTCAATGTCAACATCCTTTACAAGTATAAGCTTCCTCTCCTCTTCACCTTTCTTCTCAGCGCTTTTCAGCATCTCTTCAACAAACTTCTCCGCATCCATTTTTTAGTACCCCTTTCTTAGCTTTATAGAATCTGCAACCCTCTTGACAGCTACAATGTAAGCGCCCATTCTAAGACTGCACTTGTGCTCTTTAGCTGCTTCCCAGACATCGTCAAATGCATTGTCCATCAAAGGCTTTAACTTTTCAAGCACTTCTTTTTCTGACCAGTAAAAGTTCATAAGGTTCTGCACCCATTCAAAATAGCTAACAGTTACTCCGCCAGCATTTGCAAGTATATCAGGAACAACTGGTATTTTTTTCTTTTCCAGCACTGCATCTGCTTCTGGTGTTATAGGCCCGTTAGCCATCTCGACAATAGCTTTTGCTTTTATCTTTCCAGCGTTGTCCTTTGTGATAACATTCTCAAGCGCAGCAGGCACCAAGATATCAACTTTTAACTCCAGCAGATCTTCGTTACTGATACATTTACCTTTATGTTTGCATACAGTGCCTGATTTTGTCTTTGTCTCTTCAACTGCATAAGGGTCAAGACCTTTAGGGTCGTATATCGCGCCTTTACTGTCGCTGACAGCAACAATCTTGTACCCTGCATCGTGCAAGAACTTTGCATAGAAACTTCCAACATTACCAAAACCCTGGACAGCAACTGTCGAACCTTTCTTAAGCTTTAGCTTCTGCGCAAGCTTGTGCGTTACATACTCGCCGCCTTTAGATGTGGAATACATCCTTCCCTTGCTGCCTCCTACCTCAAGCGGTTTTCCTGTTATTGTTCCAGGTGTGAAGTTCCCTTCTAACCTTGAATATTCGTCAACCATCCACGCCATTATCTGCGGAGTTGTATATACATCAGGCGCAGGCACATCTTTAAGAGGTCCTATGAACGGTTTTATTGCTTCAATGTAAGCTCGTGATAATCTTTCAAGCTCTTTCTCGCTTAATTTTTTAGGATCTACTATGACCCCTCCTTTACCTCCTCCATACGGTATCCCTACAACGCTACACTTCCATGTCATCCACATGCTTAGAGCTTTTACCTCGTCAATATTAACATCAGGATGGTAACGTATCCCGCCTTTGAACGGCCCTCTAGAATTGTTGTGCTGGCTCCTGTAACCTTTGAACACTTTAACAGAACCGTCATCCATCACAACAGGAAAATTAACCTCAACAACTCTAAGAGGTTCCTTGATAACCTCAAGAACATTCTTGTCAAGCTTCATAATCTTAGCAGATTCCATCAACTGCTTCTGTGCATTAAGAAAAGCATTAGCCATACAATCACCCCAGTTAGTACTAGAATTTTATGAGTTCTTATATATAAATGTATATGGTCAACTGCAGAAGTACTGATAAAGATAATCAAGAGCTTGTATTGATGTTTAGTTA
>JAHWHD010000088.1 GCA_019323525.1 Candidatus Woesearchaeota archaeon | reverse complement strand
GGCCATGAAACTGTCTGCATTATCTTAGAAGATCCTCTGGGTTACAGTGCTATAGCCTCTGATAAAGCAATAAAAGAATCCCTAACAGAAGAAGAATTAAAAGATTTAAAATTTGGGGATTCATGTTTTGAGATAGAAAAAGACATCACTTAAGATGGCCTCTGCCAGTTCCAGTGGACTATATTCCCTGACTCGTCCATTTCTATGTAGCAGATGTATCTTGTGACTGATTGATACTTCAAGTCGGCAGGCATATTTATTTTAAATGTTTTATTTACTTTTTCAATAGTTGCCTTCTCGTAATAGACTCTGACCATTTCAGGATTTGTTGTTCCACACTCAACAGGTAGATTCTTACTTGCATCGTTATTGACAAACTCTAGGGCCAAATAAAGTGCATAGTCCTCATTTATTAGTTGATTTTGGTATGTGCTCTGAAGCTTATACATAGAGTTTCTTGCATCGACTAGTTGATCCCTTAACATGTCGTTTCTCTTGTTTAGACTATCATTTAGCTCTTTTAGGGTCTGATTCTCTTTTGTAAGTGCTTGTAACTGTTTTTCAAGGTCAAATATGTAGGATTCTTTCGTGCCTAGATTTGTATCAATTTGTCTATTAGCAACTGAAAGTGAAAATGAAGTAACTAGAACAACTGAAAGTAAAAGGGACAGAACAACAGAAACTTTAAACCAGTTGATATCTGGTTTTAAATTAAAGTTCTTTCTTATTTTGTTGTCAATGTTCGTCGTTCTTTGTTTTTCAATCTCTATGACTCTCTTTGATCCATCGTCTGTTGGCTCAGGTGCTGAACGTCTTCTTAGCACCTTGTCATGTTTTTCTTTATAAGACTGGTAAAAAGTGTTAGAACGAATCTCTGGGATGTTATAGCTTGAATTTCTGTCATTGCTAGCCGTTTGTTTGGGCATTGGACGTTTTACAGGTTCACTATTGTCTGAAAATCGCTCTTGAATGAGCTTTTTCTTTTCCTCTAAGCGCTTCAGCCTCCAAAAAATATCCAATTCTTCATCATTCATAGGTTATCGCCAGCGCATATATAACGGTGTATTCCCACTATATAAAGATTTATGTTTTAAATCTTAACATCAATTCCCAATTTCTCTATAATTTCTTTATATCTGTTCCTAACAGTTACCTCTGTGACCTTTGCTACCTCTGAAACTGCCTTCTGGGTTCTTCTTTCGCCCTCCATAATGGCTGCAAGGTATATGGCTGCTGCACAGACTCCTGTTGGACCCCTTCCTGATGTAAGACCAACCTTTATTGCGCCTTCTAAGATATCCTGTGCTTTTCTCTGGACCTTTCCTGAAAGCCCTAGTTCAGTGGCAAATCTTGGGATATAGTCCACTGGGCTTGTTGGATAAAGTTTTATCTCAAGTTCTCTTGTTATAAATCTGTAACTTCTGCCTATCTCTTTCTTATCTACTCTGGAATGTTCTACAATTTCATCCAAAGTTCTGGGGACTTTATACTCACGGCAAGCAATGTATATACATGCAGATGTTACTGATTCTATTGATCTACCTCTAATAAGCCTCTTGTCGACTGCTTTTCGGTAAACCATCGCGGCTCCCTCCCTAATATTTCTAGGTAGGTGCAAGTGAGAAGAGAGTCTATCAAGTTCAGTTAAAGCGAAAGCTAAATTTCTATCTTTTGCATCGGCAACTTTAATTCTTTTGTGCCATTTTCTCATTCTATATATCTGGGCTCTCCTACCGGCACTGATATCCCTTCCATGGATATCCTTGTTCTTCCAGTCAATCATGGTGGAAAGACCCTTATCATGGATAGTGTAGGTCATCGGGGCCCCTACTCTACCCCTTTTCTCTCCCTGTTCATGGTCGAAAGCTCTCCATTCGGGACCCGTGTCGATAATATCCTCAGAAATTACAAGACCGCATTCGTCACAAGTAACTTCAGCTCTAGAATAGTCCCGAATAAGTTTATGACTCCCGCACTCTGGGCAAACATGAACTTTTTTCGTCTCGGTTTTCTCCATAGCATATTAGGCAACCAAAACCTTTATATAGCTTTCGGTAGAATTAAAAATCTAAATTAGGCCTTATAATCTGATTTTCTTTGCTCTTTATAGTCTTCAATGATTTTAAGAAGTTTATCTGACTCTCTTTGCTTTTTAAAAGCCAATAAAAGTTCTTTTTCTTTTTTATAGACTAAATCAAAGCTTTCTTTATCAAGTATAACGAACTTCGAAATAACGTCCATTTTTATATCTTTCGAATCGATTATTGGTATTTGACCATCAATTAGCTCTTCTTGTGCTTGATGGGATACGTTTCCGGTAATAAGAACAGCCTTGATCTTTATCTCAGAAAGCATCTTTGCTGCTTCTGCTCCCCCGCCTGTGGCATCTTTTAGATAAACTACATCTTCTTCAGTTAAATCCTGATTTTTCACAAGATTTCTAATAGCATCGATAGAAAAAACGGGCAATACCTTTCCAATTACAATGTCTTCAGATTCCATAAGAGGTTTTAATTCCTTAAGCCTCTTGTTTTCCTCGGCCAGTAAGTTAACTTTTGTTTTTAGAATATCCACAGTTTTTCTCAAAGAAGTAATCTCAAAATTCTTAGTTTTTATTACATTGTCCTTCAGAGCTTCTTTTTTCTGATTGCTCAATATGTCAAAGAGTTTCCTCTCAAG
>JAHWHD010000004.1 GCA_019323525.1 Candidatus Woesearchaeota archaeon | reverse complement strand
GGAGAGATTTCCAAAAAATTCTTTAGAATGCAGCAGGAGATGCGTAAAGAGCACGCTCTAGGTCAGTCAAGGGAGTATGAAGGTACTTATATTGACGCTTCTAAAGAGAGGGAAAAGTTGATTGAGCGTCTTAGGTTTTTTGAGAGGATGAAAGCAACGCTCTCTCCAAAGGATTATGAACAGTTTAAAGAGAAGATTCGCGGTTCCAGGATGTATGAGTTCATTCCGCCAGAGACTGTTGATCCTATTGATTATCTTAAGCAGGCTCTTGAGGATAATGAGAGAAGGATAGGTTATGGTAGGGAGATTGCGCTATCTGGATTAAAGGAAGCATACCAGATTGAAGAAGCTATTAAGAATGCAAAGACATTAAAAGAGTACGGTCTTGACAGGACAGCAGCTTCATTGGCAGACCTAGCAAAATTTGCTATTGACAAGGAGAAGGCTAAGAAGTTGAAAGAACCTTTGTACGTTTCTCCAGAGGCTTATGACCCTGAGATGTACGGTGGTCATCCTGATGAGATGAGGGAGATTGTGCAAGCTGCAAGGAAGAAGTTTGTTGAAAGGCACAAGGGTGAATACGGAGAGAAAAAGGCTAAAGAGCTTGCAGAGTCGCATATCAAGGCAACATTTGACATAGGTCATGCGTATACCTGGAAAAAATATTTCCAGGGTTCTGAGAAAGATTTCCATAAATGGATTGATAAAAAGGTAACAGGCTTGCTCAAAGATGGAATAATAGGCCATGTTCATGTCTCTGACAATTTTGGGTATGATGATGAACACTTGACACCTGGAGAGGGAATCATTGGAAAAGAGAGATTAAGGTCTTTTGTTGAGAAACTAAAAAAGTATGGTATAAAAGATCTTATTGTAGAAGCTGGTGGTCAACCTGGCGGCGAAGGATGGCGTGCAATGCTAGGAGGCTGGGATGTGTTTGGAAGTCCTATCTATGGAGCTGAGAGAGCTAGCTGGAGTGATGTCCACCATTCGTATTTCGGAAGAGCTAATGCGCCTATGTACGTGTTCGGAGAGTATGCTCCTAGCAATGAGTTTAGGGGAGCCCCTTTCTGGAGTGGACTGGGATTAGAATGAGGCTGTTGAAGTTTTCTTCTATAAAAAAATTCTACAAAGAATATTACAACAGGTTCTATGTCCAAGGTAAAGTTCCGGTTAAAGATACTAAGTTAGGGATGTGGGGCGTTTCTAGTGCGGATGATGTTTTTGAGATATTTAAGAAGTTAAATGTTCATGGTAAGTTTCTAGACTTAGGCTCTGGCGATGGAAAGGTTGTTTTGGTTGCGTCGCTGTTTTGTGATTCTGTTACAGGGGTGGAATGTGATGACGAGCTGATTAAATTGTCTAAAGAATTTGCTAATCAATTAGGCATTAAAGCAGAGTTTTTACTTGATGATTACATGAATATTGATCTGTGCGGATATGATTATATCTTCATTAACCCTGACCATGAGCTAGATGACTTATCAGAGAAATTAAAGGATTACAAAGGCATGGTTGTTGTTTATTCTAATCTTTATTTTTTAAAATTGAACAAGATTAAAGAGTTTAGAGTATCGGATGTTAAGGTCACTTGCTACAGCAATATGAGTTTTTAACTTTAGAGTCTTGCATGTAACTGTCTGGAAGCATGTAGCTCTTTCTAACTTCTTCTTTGGCATTGTAGTTTGGCAGTAACCCGGAACTTCCGAACATTGTATCATACATGTTTTTCGCTTTATTGTACATGTTTATCATACTCTTACTACTAAGTGTTCGTCATTTATAAAGAATATTTAAACAAAGTACATAAATGTGGGACAAAAAAGTCATTTATTAATGTCACTCAAGAGAGACAAAGCTTTATAAATGACTCTCGTTTACCAAGAATATGGATGGACTTAGTTCAGTAAATTGGGAAAGATGGAATATCCCTATCGATATTACTAAACCTAGCGGTCTTGTTGTTCTTGAAGAACCGCTTAGAGTGGTGGTCCATGCTTTTGGTAACAATGAAGAACTAACCAAAAGATTTCCTGCGTATGTTAGTTTAATTTCACAGAAGTCTGAAGATGAAGGAGTCTCTAGTCTAGACTATTTGCTTAGAATGAAGAAAGAACTTAGAGATTTGAGAAAAAAAGGTCTTACAGGTCCAGATAGGATACTTACTCATCTTCAACCTCATTTTGCTCTAGAAACTCTTATTGATTCAAGCAGAAGAATCGCAAAGCCGGCTTTCAGTGTAGAAGAACAGAAGGTTTATGCAGACAAAGCTTATCTGGCTGTTGAGGCGGGTATTCAAGGAGATACCCAAGATCATGGTATAAGAAGGGTGCTTGCCTATAAAGGGCTTATTCAGAATTGTCATAATCATGGAAGGGCGGTTGCAGAGGCTTTACTCGAAGGATCGCTTGCGTTTGAATATCTGAAACTTAGAAAGGGACAGGGAAGTGCGCTATGGCAATTTTTGTGGGTAGACCATGAATTTGAAACAGAATATACTGGCATGTTATCTTTTGGACATAATTGGAAATCTGGTAAAGTTGTAAAAGACATAGCAGAAGCAAAACGTAGGGCAAACCGCTGTGATTCAGTTATCAAAAAAGTAACAGAATTACAAGAGCGATTTAAGGGAGAGTATAAGGACGTTCAGCCTGTTGCAAGTGCTCTAAAGCATATCGCAAAAGGATTTAAAGCACTTTATTCAATTTCTGCAAATTATGATCCTGAAGTAGAAAGAGATCTTGTAGATACTCTTGCATATTTCCATCAAGTTTATTTATCAAGAGATTAGTTATTCTTATAGAAATTTTTTTATATAATCCCTACTTAAGACATATTTATGGGGATTGGTGACAGGATTACTAAGGCATGGGAGAGACTTACTAAGGTTTTTGAGAATGGTCAGCCTACTACTAGGAGTATTAGACATACTGATCCTGATTCTAAAGTCACTGCAACCAGTTTTGGACAGGGAATACATCCAGGAAGGACTGCTGTCAGGACACTTTGCAAGATAGTTGCAAATTACGAGCTTCCTGATTCTCTAAAGCGGGAGTTTGAGACGTTTGCGTCTTCTGAAGCTTATGATGAGATGGCAAGGATACGGACAACTGCGCCTCCAGATGAAAAAAAGGCATTGCTTGAAGAGCTTGCAAAACATAACCTCTATGAGCTGTTCACAGCAGTTGGTGAAGAGGATAGAAGAGAGGATGAAGCGCACTTTGCTCATCTTTTGATAGACAAGGTTGAAAGGTTTACGCCTGAAAAATCTAATCCAAAGCAGGTTTTTCTTGACAGGGCAAGGATCTATGACGGGTTCAGGGTGATGTGTGTCAAGTATAATACCAATTATTTCAATACTGCGTCGATACTGTCAAAGGAAATGGCTGATGCATCAATCCAGTATGCGAGAGAGGTCCAATATCCAAAAAAACTTTTTGAGAATCCTGGAAGAATGCAGACTGGAATAAGGGACGCGTTCAAGAATCTCTATGGATTATTGAACAAACATATCCAGCATTTTGTACTCGCTTATTTTGAAAAGGTTTCTACATTTGATGAACAGGCTTTTGAATGTGCTATCGAGAAGTATGGGAAAGACATTAATGAGAGTGCAACTTTCATAGGAGACACTGTGCGTGCTCTTGAGAGGAGGTCAATTGAAGGAAAAAATCCTTATCTTCAGGCACTTAAGGGTTATGCTTTTGCTGTAAAGTATCTGCTGGATTCAAAGACAAGAGAGAACTCTGATATTTTAGTCGCTGCTGCTTCAATAACTGATTTAGGTACTATACTACCTCAAGAGATTTCATCTTCCTAATCAATGTTTCATACCTTAACCCAATCCTTTCGGCTGTTTTTGTAATAGAATGATTGTTTTCTTTCAACGCGAGTTCAAGGTATTGTTTTTCAAACTCTTTCTCTGCATCCTCAAGGGTGGGTTCCCTGAGAGGGATCTTCTTGATCTCTTCTTTGGACATGATGCCCTTGTAGATGTTGTTAAGTTTCTCTGGGTTGATTATGTTTGTGAAATCTGCTAAAGTATCCTTGACAGCTTCATCAACAACCTCGACCCTGTACTGGTCAGGACGTATCATCTCAGAACGGTACTTGTCAATATTGATGTCAAGCTCTTTTATGGCTCTATGAACAGAGCGTCTATCCATGCCAGAGATTCTAGCTACCTCTGAGATATTTCCAAGGTGCGCTCTTAGCAGGTCTTCAAAGAATTTCTTTTTGAAAAGCTTTTTTGCTTCCTTGAAAGGGATTGAGGTGTCTATCTTGAACCTTAACACTGGTTTTTCCAGTTTATCAATAATATCTTCATTGAGCTTGTCGATTGAGAATCCAAGAACCTTGATCTCTGCTTCGTCAAGTAAAGGTTTTAGCTTGTCCTTTACAGTTTTTTCAAGGGTTTTTTCAGGCATTATGGTAATTATTGTCGTATTTGTTTTTAAAGGTTGTTATGGGATATTTTATCACTCTGCAATACTCATAAAACCTTATAAAGCATGTTCTATATAACTCTATAATAATGAAATTTGATATCAAACGTAGGGAGAACCCTAATTTTTCTAAGTATAATCATGAAGATCTGCAGCTTGTAAGAACGTTCTCTAAAAAGGTGTATGATGAGTTCGGAGACTATATAATGGGGATCATACTATTTGGAAGCTCTGCAAGAGGTGCAAGAGGTGACCTGGGAGATATTGATGTTCTTCTTATATTGGATGATCTTAGTATACAGTTGAGTGAAGAGGTTGTACAGACTTATAGGATTGTTACTGAGAGAGCTATAGTTGATACAAGTAAAAAGCTGCATGTTGTGTCAATGAAGTTCACAGCGTTCTGGGAGTATATCAGGAACGGAGATCCTGTAGGTATAAACATACTAAGGGATGGGGTTCCAATTGTTGATTCTGGGTTCTTTGCTCCGTTGCAGGAACTTTTGAGGCAGGGGCGTATCAGGCCAACGCTGGAATCTATCTACAGCTATTTTGATAGGGCTCCAAGAAGTCTGGTTAACTCGTCATGGCACGTTATGCAAGGTACTTTAGACCTCTACTGGGCAGCGATTGATGCCTGCCACGCAGCTCTTATGAGGATGGGTGAGGTGCCGCCGTCGCCAATGCATGTTGCTGACATGATGGAGGAGAAGCTTGTCAAGAAAAAGTTGCTCGAGGCAAAGTACGCAAATATAATGCGTAATTTCTACAAACTATCTAAGATGATAATGCACAGGCAGATTAAAGAGATAACTGGAAAACAGTATGACCAGTACAAGAGAGATGCCAAGGACCTTGTCAACAGGATGAAGAAATTTATAGGGTAAAGTTTTTTATATCAATTTATAGTTCTAAGTCGTATGTTAGAGGGAGTGGTTACAGCAGTTGAGAGAAAGGGTTGGCAGGTCTATAATAGTAATCTGCCTGAAAACAATGTGCCCTATACTTTTGCTGACTTTGAAAGAATGCAGCCAGTAAAAAGTCTTGATTTTGATAATAGTTATAGGATATTCCCTATAACCCCTCCAGGAGCTCTTGCCAAGGTGATGCATAATTATAGGCGCTTAGGTATAAGTCCTGCACTGATCTTGCCTTATGAACATCTGCCAGAAAGTCACAGAAGTACTATACAAACCGACTCTGGAATGATTTATTATGCGCATAGTCTATTGCTTCAAAGATGTGGGTTGACTGTTATGGCAGTTAGAAGCTTAATCCCTGTTGGAAAGAGCGTGACTGCGTTAAAGTTGCCTTGCGATGAAGCAGAAGAGTATTTTCAAAATTATTTTGATCTATTAAGGGTCCGGTTTCAGAGGTTTGTGGCGAACTAAACATGTTTCAAAACAATAAAAAAGTCAGTTTAAGTAAAGTTGATAAGTCTAGAAAAGGCTCTATTGATAGTCATATTGTCGATTTGGTTAACACAATCAATGAAAATCCGCATTATTATACCACGAGTTCGTGTTCAGGAAGGATTGTTCTACAGCTGGTGCCTAAATCAGGGAGAAAGGATGAAAGCGAGTGGTTGTACGTGAGCCATGAGATTGTCACCAATACTGACTGCATGATGCAGGAGTTAAGGAATTCTAACTTGGATGTTTGGTTTAGGATGGAGGCTGCTATACTTCATGTATGCTGCGATTCTCTTGAGAATGCACAGAAACTTGTTGATTTTGCAAGAAATAACGGTTTTAAGAGAACAGGTATACAGGCAACAAACAAGAAGTATATTGTGGAGATTATAGGCTCTGAAAGGATTGATGCTCCTCTGCTAAATGGTGGAAATTTGTTGGTCGATGATGTTTATCTTGCACATCTGTTAGACGAGGCTAATTCTAAGCTCTTGACAAACTTTGAAAAGTTAAACAGAATAAAACACTTCTTTAAACAATAAAAATACTTTAAAAAATAAAAAAAATCAATACCTGTACTTTGGCGGGAACCCTTTCATCACTAGCATGATTATTGCTGCTACTACTACGACAAGGGCTGCTACCAATAGTATGGTATATGAACTAGAGTTTCTGAAGCTTGCTGCTGTGGTCTCTGTAACAGTTACTGGAGGAGCTGCTGTAGGTGTTGTTGTCTGTGAAGTTGTTGTTGAGCCTGACTGTGTAGGTGTCTGGATAACCATTGAACCAGTCTGGTCGCTTGTTGAGGAGCTTCCTGAGCTTGCACTTGAGCTGGATGAGCTAGTGCACTCGTCAACTGTCAGGAATATCTCTTCAGTCTCTGAACGTTTGGTGTCTTCATAGAATGATTCTACGATTATTTTGTAAGTTCCTTTTTTGACATCGTCGTCAAGCTCGATAGGTAGTGTGAAGTCGTACTCGTTATCATCGTCTCCAACGTCGTTGCTGAGCTCGATATCCCTGTTATCAATCGCTATGTCAAGTTCAGTGCTTGTGATCTTTAGGCGAGCCTCGTCTTCGTCGTCCTGGCCAAGGTTCCTGATACTTACTGACAGGATAGTGTCGCGCGCACAGGTAAGCGTGTCGTCTGACAGCTCTAGCCTGTAAATATCTACCATGTCGTCTTCTTTCTCCACTTTCAGGCTGAAAGTCCAGACATCTTCATGGTCTGCATTTTCCTTGTCCTCTCCGACAACCTTTGCAGTGAACTCGTACGTGTCTTCGTCAGCTTCTTCATCAATAGTGAACTCTACGGTAACAGTATCGTCGTCTTCTGGCTTGAGTTCAAGCTCTTCAGATGTTTCATCGATTTCATCATCACCAATCTCGTCTTTGCTTTCAACAGTGACTTCGATATTGTCAATGTCCATGTCTTTCTCTTCGTCAAGGTCTTCGCTGAACATATTCGTTATCTCGAATTCTATCTTGATCTTTGAACCTGGCCTGATATCGTCGATAACATCTCCATTGCTAAGGCCTTCATCGTCTCCGTCTATGTAAATCGTTCCGTCAGTTATCTTTAGGAATGTTTTTGTAGTTATCTTGAATGAGCTGATGCTTGCACTAATGCCTTCGTCTCCTGTAACAACTATGTCGCCAATATCTACAGTGCCTGAATCCATTGTCTCAGGGGCAAATGCCTGGACATAGATGGTTTTTTGGTCTGCCTTTGATATTGAGGAAACACTAAGATTATCATAGTAGTTTGTTCCGTCTTCAGAGAACTTTACTAGGTATGAAGCAGCTGCAGTGCTTGAGAACTTTACATTTGTCAATGAATAGTCGCCTGAGTTTGTTACATTGAATGTCTTTGTGAAAGTCTGCTGTTTTCTCTGGTCAGAGCCGCCAAGTTCAACTGAGCTAGGAACGTCAAGTTTTCTTGCAGGTTCTCTTATAACTACGCTGTATGTTGTTGAGATGTTCTTGCCAGCGAAATCAACCATAAGTGCTGATGTGTATGTGCCTAGCGCCTGGTCTGAAGCAACTCCTGTAAGTTTAAGTGTCACATCCTTTTTCGCACCCTTTGCAAGGTTGAAAGGTGAACTTATAACTTCTACGTTTGTCTTGTCAATCGTGTTTGAGCCAGATGCAAGGTTCTCTTTAAGATAAACGCTGACACCTGACAGGTCGACATTACCAGTGTTCTCGACAGTCACTTTTACTGTTTCTGATGTTGAAAGGCCGCGTGCCCAAGTTACTGACGGGTTGCTAGTAACAGTAGCTGTCTCTAATTTCTCAACAACTGTGATGTCAAGGAACTTGCTAAGTGTCTTGCTGCCATAATTAACTGTGATGTTAGCCCTGTAAGTGCCTTTTGCCTGGTCAGCAGGAACATCAACAGTGATCTCTACCTCTTCGGTCTTTGAGTATGCAACACTTGAGATTGACTCAATACCGATATTGCTCTTTGCGATATCGCTAGTTGAACCTTTAGCATCGTCTTTGACTATTGAGATCGCAAGGTCTGTATTTCCAGTGTTCTCTAAAGTGAGTTTAGTGGTCGCCTGTTCGCCTGGGACAACACTAGTGATAGCAGGAAGTGTAGCAGTCATAGCTTCTGTCTCTTCTACCTCTAGACTTACTGTGAAATTGTCCTTGTTGTTTCCTGTATCGTCAGTAGCTGAAATAGTCCCTGTATAAGTATCTGCATATGCGTTTGCAGGTATGTTTATAGTGAACTGGAAGTCTGCACTCTGTCCAACATTTAGGTCATTATAGACGTTGTTAGGAGAGAAGCTTGCAGCACTAATATTATACTTTCCGCTGTTACTCTCGAACTTTGTACTTGCAAGGTTTACCTTGCTGAAGTTTGTCGTACCAATGTTGCTTACACTGAAATTGCCTGTAAGCGAATCGCTCACATTACCTTTCAGAGAAGTGGTTTCATTGGTGATTGACAAATTACCTATCATATTAGTAGTAGCGCTAACACCAAGGGCTAGAACTAGTACTAATACCATACTTAGTAAACATATTTTTTTCATCATACCACCCTCAACATGTTGATTGATTATAACTGATTAGTTATTATCCCTTAGTAATGACAACCATTTATAAAGATTATGGTATTTGAGTATATATTTGGCAGAATTTAGTTAAAAGCCCATATGGCTCACTATATATTCTAATTTGAACTTAGAAGGCCGCATTCCTTTAAAAGGGTTGGATTGCATTACAGAATTAACATAGCTGTCAAAATGAAGATGGACATTTGAGCCTGGTTCTGGTGTGAAGTTCATCACTGGGAATGCTTTTCTTAGGTAGGGGTCGTTCTTGATCGAATCCAGTTCTAATTGACTATAAGGGGGGGTTCCTCCCCATATTTGTAAGTGAGATGATGGAATGTTGAATTTAAGGAATCCTTCAGCTACTTGAGTGGGGTTTGCTAAAGGGTTAGTATACTTGGCATTAGGAAGCAAATTCAGTGGTTTTTCTCCTGCTGTCTCTGAAGAGAATTTTCTGCTTGGATAGATCTCGTAATTGGTTATTATCGATAGCATAGAGCTGTATGATGTTGATTGTAATGAATTATCAATGATGAACTTTGAAGAAGTGCGTTCATATGTTGGACTTGCATCTCCATCCTTAATAAGTGCTAATCTCATGTAATAGTCTAAGCCATCAGGATGTTTTGAACTGTCGAATTCGTACTGCTTTTGCGCAGATGGAAATCCGCCAAGCAACTTTGAGTAACCTGAGACATTATGAAGATAAAGTTCAATATGGTGCGGTTCTTGCCAAGGAGCTGTCCAACTAATAGTTTTTGTACCCCTTATATCTTCAATCTGTATGGGTGAAACAGATAGTATGGGGTTTGTGCTGGGAAAAAAAACTGGGTCATCGTGACTGCACCCGCTAAAACAAGCGATTGCAGCAAGCCCGATTAACATTTTTTTTCGCATTTTATATCCTCAGCATTAAGTTTCCCGTAACAAAGTTATTGGATTCTGAGCTTTCAGTAATATCTTGATAAACATCAGCTACAAAAGTGTAGCTTGGATGGGTGTTGGAAGGTATGGTTTCATATAAAACTAACTTTTCGCCAGGGTTTAAAGTCGCAGTGCCTTTCTTTTCAACATTGTTTACTGTTTTTGACCAGGTGAAGTCTTCTGCTCTTGCATCGCCTATGTTAGATATCATGAATTTGTATACATCGTACAAAGCGTTGTTTTCTTCAGTAGTCTGAATAAACTCAGGACGCCACGCCGCAAGGTCAGCTGTGCCAGATGAAGTAGATTCGCAATACGATTCAGGAAGGCCGGGGTTTTTGCAGATGTCTAATGTGCTTGGGTTGTTGTCGTCACAGTCTGAGTCTTGGTTGCATTTTATCTCGTCTATGCATACACCTTCAAGGCATTGATACTCACATTCTTCTTTATATTTATTAACGAAGGTTACTCTTTGGCATTTAGAGTTCTCGCAGCGGTATGATATGTATGTTTGTGCAACAAACCATTGGCTGCAGAAAGGTTCGCCATCCCAAAATGGTTCAGGACAGTCTGTACTGTCTGTGCAGCTGAGAACAGGCTTGCATACGCCGTTTGCGCATCCAAATGGACAATCTATGCTGGCGCCTATAACCTTATGATCGTCAGTACAGGACCATTCTTTAATTTGGTTGCCAGAGATGCAGTAGTCAGTCTCTGTGATGATGTTTTCACCAGTGTAGTCATAACCTGTTGTGGTTCCTTTTATGTCTGTTCTTACTCCGTAATCATCTTCAGAGCATCCAAGAGATTCTCTTCTGCACGTTCCATCATAACAACCGTATTCGCAGTAGAAATTGTTTCCGTTTATAGAGTCATCGCTCATGCACCAGGATTCGTATACGTGATTGTCAGTTACACAGTGATCTTCAACGGTGATAATTTTAGTGAATTCTGGGTTATAGCCAGTAGTGGTGCCTTTGTAGTGTAAATGGTCAGGGTATGTGTAATCATCTGAATCAAAGCATGTGGTTTGGTGTGTGATGCATTCACCGTTAACGCAAGTACCTGGACAGTCTTCTTTTTTCTTTTTAGTGTCAAGATATGTGCA
Source organism: Candidatus Woesearchaeota archaeon (assembly GCA_019323525.1). Classification (GTDB taxonomy): domain Archaea; phylum Nanobdellota; class Nanobdellia; order Woesearchaeales; family JAHWHD01; genus JAHWHD01. The sequence goes on along the minus strand of JAHWHD010000004.1, from coordinate 7,308 downwards.
AGATGCTGATGAATTGCCAGGATCATTGCAGGTATATTCTCTCCATGTATCCCATACCTCATCTGTATTGCAGAATTCAGAGCCTAACCATGAGTCTGTGCCGCAGTCTGAGTTTTTGCTGCACGCTACTGGGAGTTGGCATTGCCCATCATAGCAGTCACCTTCGCAATCATGTCTTTTCTTAGCATCATCTACGTAGCTGCAAAATGCTGAGGTTGTTCCAGGGTTGCTGCATGTGTAGCTTCGCCATGTATTCCATAAGTTCCCAGAACTGCAGTAATCTGTGCTAATCCATGAGTCTGTACCACAGTCAGACTCAATTGTGCAAGCGATGCCATCTGTAGCAATACTAATAGGCGAGTGAATAGGGTTGTTACCGTAGTTATAAATAATATTAATATCCCCTTCAACTCTTAGCATATTGCCTATGCTGTCATAGGAATAAGAAAGAGAATAATCGTTATGATTGACTGATGTCAGCCTATCAAGAGCATCGTAGCCGAACTCCTGTTGCTTGTTGTTCTTGTTGTCTTTAATCATCTCTATGTTTCCTGTGGGGTCTATGGTATATTCAATTTCCTGTAAGTCTTGCGTCTTTATCGTCCTTAGCCTTTCAAGGGTGTCGTAAGTGAATGTGGTCTCAAGATCATTCGGATAATACCTGCTTATTGGATTGTTGAACTGGTTGTACTTGATATTCATGATTCCTGTAATTTCCTTTAGATTGCCTTGGTTATCGTAGACGTACTTAATCTCTTCTCCGTTTGGTAGTGTTTTCGAGATTACTCGGTCCATGGAATCATATGTCTTAGTAATGGTAAACGATTCAGTTCCTATCTCTCTTGTTGTTTTTACATTTCTAAGCCTTTTGTCGTACTCGTAATGGTCATTTTCTACGTCGCTAGCAACTCTACTTACGGGGCCAATAACTTTCTCGTCAAATACATATCTTGTCGTTGAGTCAGAGGATATTCTTTGAACGAGTCTGTCAAGTGCATCATAACCCAGTGAGTTTGAGTGGCCATTTGAATCTGTCTGTAAAAGCAAGTTGTTGTTCTCGTCATAAGAGTATGTCCAGATACCTAAGTCGAGGTCTTCTAGCTTAATCTTTCTTCCAAGTGTGTCATATGAGTATTTAATCTCGTTATCCTGTGAATCTCTTATAGTTTTCAGGTTGCCTGCCATATCATAGAAATAGTTTGTCTTGTAATAACTGGAATCGGAGTTGAACTCTTTAACTTCCCCGATATTTCCGTATGCATCATAGAGATAGTCAGTCCTGTGATTATTTTTGTCATAGACCATTGTTGTCCAGGTGTTATACTCTGTTCTTTGAGTATAAAGTCCATCAAATGCATGAGTAACACGTCCAAGAGTGTCGTAGTCATATCTCCAGTTCAAGACTTCCTGTGGGCTGCCGTAAGAACTTGCTTCAGTATAGTGTGGGTATGAGTGTTTCTTTATTCTTGAATCCCCATCATAGACATACCAACTAGTGACCCAACCAGAGTTTCCTTCAGATTTTGTCTCGATAACGTTACCGAATCCATCGTAGTATGTGTAGATGTCTGATGTTTCTGTTGAAAGGTCCCAGTTCCTTTTTATCTTGCGTTTCTCGATAATATTTTCAGGCACTGAACCGTCAAAATCATAAGTGTACTCAATAGTTGGGCTGGATTCTGAATCATACGGAAGGATTTTCTTTACAAGCCTTCCGTGGGAGTCGTAAATGTATTCTGTTTCATAACCGTTAGCGTCTGTTTCTGTCAGTATGTTGCCTGTACCTTTATCGTATTCTATTGCGACATTATGGCCAAGAGGGTTAGTGGACCTTTCAGGGAATGTTCCAGTGCTGTCATATTCGTAACTGGTTTTGTAACCGCGTGCATTTATCTCTGAAATGATGTTGCCGAATGGGTCGTGCTCAAACCTGACCGAAGGGTCACTTCCTTCATTGTGCCAATGCGTGACCCTCTCAAGATCCCCATTTGTCTCATAAACATAGTTTGTTTCCCTTAAAATGCCTGAATTGTCCAATAACCTGTATCTTTGTGGTTTGTTAAGGTGCCAGATGTCTGTCCAATGGTTATAAACCCATTCTTCTTTTTTCTCGTCTCCATCTTGAGTTGTGTCTCCTTCATAAGAGATCTGGATGAGGTTTCCGTAGTCATCATACTGCATTGTTTGCTTAGTTGTCTTTTCAGTGCCCTTGGAAGGGGTATATAGATGGTTTGTTACTGAATGTAGGAGAACATCATAATATTTGTCATGAACATAAGCTAAGCTAGGGCTGCCTGTATGCTCATCTACAGTGTACTCGTTTTCTGACCTTTCATAAACGTAGTTGTTACTATCTGTTGTCTCTGATTTAGAAGGCAGGCCTTTCTTAGCGTCGTCCTGGTGGAAGTATTGTTTTGATTTTGTACCCGTAGGCGAAAGAGTCTCGACATACCCAAAGCCCCTGAACTCTTCGTCTTCATAATCGAAAAGACCCTCTTTGAATGTATACGTTGTTGTAGGGGTTTTTAGTGTTTTTTCTCTTGTACATTCCTGGTTTACGTATTGATCAGGAACAGGGTTTGTCGTGTATACATTGAAATAGAAGTAAACATCTTTATAATAAATGTAGTTTATATATGGGTTTTCAGGGTCTTTCCCATCTCCAGCTGTGCAGAAGTCTTTTCGGTTTTCTTCATCTAAATTGTCTTCTACTAGACAGTGACCGAGTCTTACCTCTAGCTCTAGGTTGTAGCAGCCTGTTGCGCAGTTGCCACTAAGTCCGTTGCATGACACGTCAGAAGGTACGCAGTAGATTGTCTTATCGTTTTCAAGGTTATCTGCTGCATCGCAGTTGTCGCCCTTGTCAAGGTCCATGTCAATGAAAAGTGTGTCTTCGCCCCAGTCAGCATTAGAATATCTTTCGCATGAGTCTGTCATGTGTCTGAACCACGGATTGTCCTCATCTCCGCCGTCCTGTTCCATGTATGTTGCAAGAGCGCAATCAAAATTTCCGTAATCATCGTAATTACTAACATCTGAATCATCAATAATGCCTTTGTCAGGAGAAATGAACTCAAACTTGTAACAGAGCTTTTCGTCTGTAGGCGTATAGTCAAATAGTCCGTCACTTGAACAACGGTGGTTATCAGAATCGTCTTTCTTGCTCGCTAACAAAGAATCTGAAAATACATTGTACCAGCCAAGCGAACATTTTTTAGTATAGCAAGTTCTTGTGCACGTACTACCTGAACACGAGATTCCTCCGTCATGGTATCCTGCAGGACAGTAGTTAGGTGTACAGTCTTTCCATTCTGTGGTTGCGTCTGACATGTGAGCTTGAAGGCCTTGGTCTTTTGAGATATATTTCACGACCCATAATGCGTAGCCCAGGTTAGAATCTAGCGAGTGTTCATAGTCAATAGTGATCGTGCCGCCTAACTGTTCTTTGACTTTTGTTAGAAGGTAAGGTTTTACCCCTTTATTTAGCCAAGTAATCCTGTCTGCAGAGTCTTTGCTTTCTCCTTTTACGATGTCAACAGCACCATCGCCATTAACGTCGACCATTCTTACTCCCAAGCCTTGGCCGTCTCCGCTTTTGACAAAGCTGGCGTCGCTGGGTATTGCCCAGTTAACGTCGTAGGACCAGCCCGTGCCTGTGTTAATATATGTCTTACGAGTGCCGCCCTCGCCTTTGACAAGGTCTACAAGGCCATCGCCGTTAACATCCGCAAACCTGGCCCCTTCGTCTTCTCCGTCTGACTCTACAAGGTCTATCGGCGTTTTCCATTGGTTAGAGCGTTGCCAGCCATTACCTACATTAACCCATATGCTATTATCGTTAGGTACTATGTCGGGTAAACCATCTCCATTGATATCGACCAGCCTCACACCATTGTCCTTAAAATCAGGATAGTCTGATACAAAATAAATCTCTGGAAATTGCCAGTCTGAATCCCTGCTCCAACCATGTCCATTATGGATGTATGTGTCTCTTTCTTCATCTTCGTCGTATATGGTGCTCCTCACACAATCAACAAGACCGTCGGCGTTAACGTCAACCCAACGGACACCCATATCCACGTCGTGATGGTATCTATCATGATCAGACTGTACTGCACACGAGGCAGGAATGTACCATGAAGTGTCTTCGGTCCATCGGTCCACCTTGTTGTTTATCCAGACCTCTCTGCAATTTTTGCAGTCTGACTCAACATCAAGTATGTCCATGTAACCGTCCTTGTTAACATCTACTACCCTCAGTCCTTCATCAATGCCGTCATCTGAGAAGTCTCTAGGCGGTAAATCCCATGCTGTGCTTTGCTGCCAACCAGTGCCTGTGTTAAGGAATACAAAGTCTGCACCGATGTCGTTTTTCTTGACTATATCAATAAGGCCGTCCTTGTTGATATCGAAGAACCTTGCGCCGTTATCTTCTGAGCCTCCGAAATAAGCATCTTTTGGGATCTGCCAGCTTCCTTCGTACTGCCACCCTTTTGCTGGGATGTTATATTCAAATGTTGTTGCAGGCAGTTTTTGGCCGTCAGGGCTAAATTCTTGTATACTCTCTAAAAGACTGACTGTGTCAACTGGAGAATTATACTTAATAACATATTTTTTAACTAAATTATCACCTACAAATGTCTTGATCTCTTTTAGACGTCTGGCCCTTTGCACTTGGTTTGCGTCAATATACTGATAAAAAACATCTGGTCTGTTTTCGTATCCTAACTCTATTCTTCTTGTCTGATCAGAATTGTACCTAATCTCTTTTAGATACGTGACGCCAATATCGTCATTGTAAGGGTTCTCCATATAATCATAATAAATTTTGTTACCATGAAGGTCGGTTACATCTGAAAGGTACCATCTTACACTATAATCGTATAGGTTTGATTCTAATCTTGAGTCTGCATCATTCCCGAATTTGTATGTTGTGCCGTCTTTGGTCTTGACAGTCCACATGTCGCTAGCATAAGCGATGTGCATGTGCGATTCTGTTTCAGTGTGCCAGATTCCGTCTGAGTAAAGGAGCTTCAGGGACTGGCCGTTTAGGATAAGGGTAAAGTGGTCATCGCCGTTATAGTCGAAAGTATCCTGGGCGTCTCTATATACATAACTCTCACTAAGGCTCCAGCCAGAACCTACTATTCCTTGATGTGATCTTGCGGCATGGCTGTTATAAAACAAACCCAAGGAAGGTTGCATGCCTGCTGTGCCTGGAGGGACATCAATAGTGTAGGAGTATACTGCTGCTCCTGAGTTAGAATCTGCGGAGACTGAACCAGATGTTGATAATGTTGCAGGTGCAATGGGTGTGTTTGCGTAGGGTTTATAGGTGGAGGCTGAGACAATAGTGGATGTTAATACAACTAATAAAATTAGTGTTATAAACTTAGTCGCATTATGTATTTTCATTTTTCTACTTCAACCACCTTTCCTTCTTTGACTAACTCTGAGTGCCTTTCAAGAGCCTCTTTGCATCTTCGAATTTGTTTTGCTCTGAATCCTTGCGGGTCTGGTTCAGATATTTCCTGTTTCATTGATTTTATTCTTTGTTCTGCAAATGATTTTGTTATCTTAATTTTCCTAGATTTGCTTCTGTAAAACAGTTCTTTGAGTTCTTCCTCACTACATTCTGCGATTTCAGCAAGAGTTCCCATGTCAAAGCTGTCTAACCTTTCAATTCCTGCAAGCATTAATTCGGTTATTATGGTTAATTCTGAGCAAGACTGTGTTCTCATTCTTCCCAAAGCAAGGTTTTCGCATTCTTCTGATAAGTGCGCAGCTCCCGCAATTCTCTTCAATTGAGATTTTAAACGTTCCGATTCTAAATTTTTTATCATTTTGGCACGTCCATTCCAAGCTGAGCCCATCTTGCAGGGTCGTCTATTTTAGTAACCCTTTGGGTCCACCACATAAGATCCGACTTCGCAAATTCATCACCAACTGATGCTAGGTCTCGCATATCATCAACACTAGCGTACGAATTAATAACTCTGGCATTAACTGCATTTTCTCCATTTTTCAAGGCCCTCATAGATCGACCTACACCATCATTTATCATGTACTGGTCCCCGACTTTGATAACTTGGATTGGGTCGGTATTATGGGTTTTAGCACCTTTCCTGAAAAGACTTTTCGCATCGTCAGTGTAGTGACCCCATAACTTACTTATAGGAACTTTTTTAACGTCGTTGGCTTTGTCAACTGCCTTTAGACCATCAGCGACTTTATCTCCTGCATGAATCACTTTTCGAGCATTATTTGCCTTGTCAATTGCGTTGGCTGTTTTAGATGCGATTTTCGCGGCATCACCTGTTTTATCAACAGCCTTTGCAGTATATTTTATTCCTTTACCTGCTGCACCAACGCCGCCAATAACTGGCAAGGCCACAAATACTGCGTCTAGTGCAAGCCATCCAAAATTTCCCCAGGACGGTTCATCAATCATCTGATAGAACGAATGAGCAAAACTTGCATAATCTAAAAAATCCAAGGGGCTTATCCAATTACCTGTGGGGTCTTGGTATTTTTGGGGATTATTTCTTACGTACGAATACCTGTTCAACTGCTGAGGATCATAGATGTTAGGTTGCATCCTATCTGGTTGTGTAAACTGTCTCAGATAAGGAGAGTAGTATCTTGCATCATAGTACATCAGTTCAGTGGCAGTATCCTTTTCCTGGCCAGTGAACAAGTATCTTGAGTCGCCTCCTTGCGTTACCTCGCCAAATGGAAGGTATTTTGTCTCTTCAATAACACTTCCTGACTCGTCTGTTACAATATCTGTGCTACCAAGATGATCTGAGTGATAGTAGAACATGTTGCCATCGTTATCTTTCTTTGCGACCAAGCCTTCTTGGTCACTATAGTAAATAGTCTCTTCAACAGAATTAGCGGTGACTGTCTTAACGTATTCACCAAAATAGTAAGTGTCAATAGTCTTTCCATCAAGATATGTACGTTTAAGCGCACGCTGACCCGATGAATCATAAAAATACTCTTCAATAATATTTCCTGATAAATCTGTTACCTTTACCAGCTGATTCAAAGAATCATACTCATAATTGAAATTAGCATCTTTTACTAGATTACCATTATCATCGTAATCAAGATTTATGGTGGCAGCAAATCCCTGCGGTATAGTTCCAAGAAGAAAGATAATACACACTACTAGTGCCAATAGTTTATATCCCCCCATCTGTATGCTATATAGGTAACCATACTTATATAGTTTATGTTAAAAAGTATATAAATAAAGAATTAAGGGGTTATAAAGCTTCTATCCCCATTTATCTAAAGCCAAAG
>JAHWHD010000087.1 GCA_019323525.1 Candidatus Woesearchaeota archaeon | reverse complement strand
GAAAGGTAAGGATGCCGTTTGTAACTTCTATAATCTTGATTGGTGCTATCTTAGGACCGCACGGTCTGAAGTATGTTGAGTTTGACCCTATTGTGGCCTTTATAGGATTTCTTGGGATGACGTTCCTTATGCTGATGGGCGGGCTTGAGACTGATATTGCAATGGTTAACAAGCACAAGAAAGAGCTTGCGCTGATGGCATGCTTTAACGGAGCAATACCGTTCATTGTAGGCCTTTTAGTTACAAGGACTTTTGGTTATTCGTGGGCAGTCAGCAGCATAATAGGAATCATATTCGTGTCGTCAAGCGTGGCTATACTCATACCTGTACTTGAGAACATTGTCAAGAGAAAGATTGGGCAGCTGATACTTGCAGCAGTGCTTATACTCGACATAAGCAGCCTTGTGCTGTTAAGCTTTGTATTACAAAGCATCAACCCTATAACAAAACTGCCGCTGATATCGTATTTTATAATAATATCGATATCTATAGTTGCGCTTTTTGTGTTTGTGCCAAAGCTAACCTTGTACTTTTTCAAGACCAAGTTTACTGAACGTACAAGGTACGAGAGACAGTTAAGGTTTGTGATTGTGCTGCTGATAGGTGTACTTGTATACTTCTCTGTACTAGGGGTGCATCCTATACTTGCAGCGTTCCTGGTAGGGATAACATTGTCAAAGGTTGTAAAGAGCGAGAGGATACTTACAAAGTTAAGGACAATGGGTTATGGCCTCTTTGTACCTGTGTTCTTTTTCGTGGTAGGGATGGAGATGGACCTTTCGCTGTTCAAAGGGTTTAACGTCATAGTGATAAGCATTGTAGTGAGCCTGATACTTTCAAAGCTATTCAGCGGTTGGCTTGGTGCAAGGGTTGCAGGACTTTCGTCAAAAGAGTCTTTACTTTTTGGATCATCATCGATCGTGCAGCTGACAACAACCCTGGCTGTAACGTATGTAGCTGCGTCGCAGAACCTGCTTGACAATGTTTTGGTGACGTCTATAATTGCTCTATCTATAGTTACCACAATCCTTGGTCCGATGCTTATGAAGTACTTAGTTGACAGGTATTTTTAAGAGAAAACTTAATAAATGATTACTGCTTAAAAAAAAAGAAAGTGTTTAGTTATGAAGTTATCTTAGACTGTTATGACTCTGAGAAAGGGGGAAACAATATTATTGAAAATGTTAAGAGATATTTTGCCTGCATGGATTGAAAGAGGGTATGATATTCTGGTGAACGCTCTTAAAGGGCTGAGCTATACTCCGTCGCAAGAGTTCTATGAAGCTGTAAGGGCTATCAGGAAATGTGAAGCTCCAAACCACAGAAGTCTTGAGGATGTGATGTATGATCAGGATTCTGAGATAATGTACGGGCTTGCACAGCAAGGAATAAATGTTCCTGACAGGTTTAGGAGTTATTGAAGAAGCTTATCCCTTAACAACACCTAAAGAAAAGCCTCAAAGCTGAGTACTTTGTCTGAGATGGCTGTGACTGATACTTTGTCTTTGGCGTTAAGAGATACAATAGCTTCAAGTTCTCGCTGATCTAAGCCAAAGTATTGGAACATGTCGCCAACTTCTGCTCCGTGTTCAGGAGTTCCGGGACGGTCCATTTTTCGATTAGCGATCTCTGCTCTTGTCACAAGGCGTACGCCGCAACCCTCTCTAAGTTCTGCCTGCCTGAACGTGTCGTAGTCTTCAAGCTGCATCCTGTAGATGTCAAAGAAGTAGAAAGTTGGAGGTCCGCCTCCGGCGCGTTCTGTGAGTTTTCTTAAAGTGAATCCTTTGTCAAGTGTGAATGGGGTGTTCCTATGAGAGAATACTCGTTCTTCGTCAACTAATTCTTCGCCGAGCTCGCGCAAAGGTATAACCTCTCTCCCATCCCTGGAATAAAACCATTCGGCAAACCTTTCCACATAAGTTTCAGGAAGCCATAGGTTCAGTTGCCTTTGTGCTGATTCGTAACGTACACGCAGGGATCTCATGAAAGCGTCAGCAGAGTCGTTGTGGATGTGTTTACCGCCAAAAGGGCCCATGAACCATTTCGGAGGGGTTCTTTCTAGTTTACTCCTAGAATAATGACCTACAGACTTGTCGTCTATGTTCATATACGCGTATCCTGAACAGCTGACTCTTACTTCTGGCATGGAGAAATGAAAATGTAGATGTTTTAAATAATTATATAGAAAGGAAAATAAATAAAGAAGAACATATTTAACCCTTGACAACACCTAAAGGTTTTAACCTTGCGACTTTCCTGCCGATGTTTGCTGCGTCTGAAACTTTTACGACCTCGTCAACGTCCTTGTAAGCAGCTGAAGCTTCCTCTGCTATACCTTTCATTGAAGCGCCTTTCACAGTTATACCTTTTGCTGCCAAGTCTTTGACTATCTGCTCGCCGCGGAACTCTTTCAAGGCTGCATGACGCGACATTACACGGCCGGCGCCGTGTGCTGTTGAGCCAAAGGTAAGCTCTACACCTTCATCTGTACCGACAAGTATGTAAGACGCAGTGCCCATTGAACCAGGAAGCAGGATTGGCTGGCCAACACTCTTGTAAGCTTTAGGGACTTCAGGCCTTGAAGGGCCGAAAGCACGAGTTGCGCCTTTCCTGTGCAGGTAAACCTCTACATCTTTACCGTCTATCTTATGTTTCTCTACCTTTGCGATGTTATGTGCAACGTCATAGACTGTCTTAACCTCTGCGTCAGGAAAGAATTCTAGTATAGCTTTTCTTGTCTGGTGGCCAAGTACATGTCTGTTGCACCATGCAAAGTTTGCTGCTGCTGCCATTGCCTTTAGGTAGCGCTCGCATAAAGGATGGCCGGCTGGCGCATACACAAGTTCCCTGTCAGGAAGTTTCTTGACAATGTCAGGAAATGTACGTTCCATGTCTCTCAAGTAATCTGAGCATACCTGGTGACCCAAACCGCGAGAACCGCAGTGGATCATGAAAACTACGTTGCCTTTCTCTAAACCAAAAGCTTTTGCAGTTTTTTCGTCGTAAATCTCTTCAACGTACTGGATCTCAAGGAAATGGTTTCCTGAACCCAAAGTTGCAATCTGTTTTTTTCCTCGCTTTTTAGCTTGCGGCGATACAGCTTTTGCATCTGCCTGTTTCATCCGTCCAGACTCTTCACAGTGTAAAATGTCATCGTTGTCACCATAATCGTTTTCAACTGCCCATTCTGCTCCTTTGTTCAGGATGTTGTCAAGTTCCTCGTCATTGACTCTTATGTTACTTGAACCAAGTCCAGCTGGACAGTACTGGAATAGTTTGTCCAAAAGCTCTTTTACCTTTTCCTTTGCTTCTTCGTATTTGATGTTGGTCCTTAGTAAACGCACTCCGCAGTTTATGTCATAGCCAATACCGCCTGGTGAAATTCCGCCTGTCTTTGTATCAAGAGCAGCGACTCCGCCTATTGGAAAACCGTAGCCTTGGTGGCCATCCGGCATAATAATCGAGTATTTGTAGATTCCTGGCAGGAAAGCTACCTCTTTACCCTGTATTAAAGTACGGTCTTGCTGCATAAGCTTAAGAAGTTTCTCGCTTGCAAAGATCCTGCAAGGTACGTTCATACCTTTTTCCTTAGGTATCTCGTACATGAAATCAGTAAGTTTTTTTGGTTGGATTATTACGTGTTCTTTTTCCATGAGTATCACCAAAATCAATCATCGCCATAAGATTTAAATACATTATTGGCATTTCACACCAAAGATGAGAATAAGAGTCAATAAGAATCTTGAAATTGACGAAGTTGTCTCCAAGTTGAAATCTCTTAGGCGTAAGAGAATACTTTCAGATTCAGAAAGAAAGAGTTTAGTTGAGCATGAGAGAGCTCTGAAAGAGTACGAAGAAAGCGGAGAGATGTTCTATAGCAAAGATTTCGTTACTGAACTAACCTTAGAAAAATTCCGGAAAATATTTACTCCTAAAAGACTGGAGATATTGAACCAATTAGACAAAAGGAATTTCAGTTCAATTGCTGCACTTAGTAGATGTTTGAATCGAGATATAAAGAATATCTATGATGATCTCAAGATATTAGAGAACTTTGAATTGGTCAAACTAAGGAAGAATGGTAAGAGTACAATACCTTTATTAAATGTTGAGTCGGTAAATATTGATTTTTTTTCTAGATAGATATTCGAGCACAATAATGTTTTTATATGGCTTTACGCTAGTAAAAGGTATGGCAGTAGATTACGAAAAGATTGCTGAAGATATAAGAAAATCTATTGAGGATAAGCTCAAGATTGATGTTAATTCTGTGTTTGACGAGGATGTTGAAAGAGTAAGGGCTTTTCTTGAAGCTTCAGGTGTTAAAAATTTCAGCGATGAGGCAATCAGAGAGTATATTGCTGCTGAAGAACAAAAGCGTAAAGCCATTGTCCCTGTTTCGAACGATCTGGCTGCCATAGAAGATGCTGAGAGTCAAAGGTTACAATCGGTTGAGTTATGGCATTGTAGTAGAGAGATTTTTCTTAAGAGTAAAGGGATAGGGCTTAAAAAGTTTCTTTACAACAGCAAAAAACTTTTAGAAATCATGGCTGATTATGAGCCTCCTGAAAATGTATACCGGTCGTACAGAGTTTTCAATAGAGGTCTTAGCTCTGAGGAACAGCTATTTGATATGATTAAAGAAAGAGGTCTGCCTAAGAAGTATGATGTATCCTATAATTTTAGGTCAAGAACTCTGCAGGCGAACATTGATACACACGTAGATACTCCGATGTTTGCGATAGGAAATGCTCAAGCATTTGGCTCAGGCATAATATCCGTATTAGGAGGTGCACTACTGACTTCGTTCACTACTTTGAGTTCTGGTGTTATGACTGTAGGAATAGCGTTGATGATATATAAACTATTTGATAATATTTCCGGAAAAGGAAAAGTTGATGGTATTGAGATAAATCTTTATCCTCAAGATAATGCAGATGTTCCTCGGCTTAAAGAGATGATTGAGAGATTAGAAGGATATAAAATAGTTGAACCGGAGGATCCTAAATATCTAAAACTGCCTGGATCATAAACCCATCATCAGTCTCTTCTATCTTCATCTCCTGATAAGTCATGGCTTTGACATGGGTGTTGATTTCGTAGTTTTCTGGTTTGTCATCGCCGACTGCTTCTGCTGTTAATTGATGTTTGTTTTCTTTTTTTGTTATTTTTATTGATATTATTTCTGCTAATAGAAAATCGTCAGTATCCAGGAGTATGATGAATTGTTCGATAAAGTCATAAAGCAGAGATTTGTCGTCTTCTGATTCTACGTCTATGTTTTTTTTAATGTTTTTCTTTATCCTGGCATGGTCGCTGACAGTGTCTGCATAAGCGTATGCTGCTGCTGTGAAAGCTTCCTCTAATGTCTTGCCGTATGCTCTGAATTTCACGTCAGCTGTGTGTTCTAGGAATTCGTATTTCATGGCCAGTGAAGTATTAGGGATAGTATTTAATTGTTTCTAAAAAATATAATTTAACAATGAATAGGATAAGAAAGCTGCTGCACATGCTGAGATGTTGTTTGCAATGCACTGCTTGATACTTGCGTTTTCGTTGTAAGACTTGGCTGTGCTAAACCCAAAGGCAAGAGGTAGTGTATGTGAGGCATGAAAATTCAAAGTACTAAACTTGTTGAGAATAACAAGACTTATAGAAACACCTAGTCCGCTTCCTGCAGACAGGATTACATCTTCTAGTGCTTCGTTCATACACCTTGTAAAGTTGGTAGATATAAAAAAATTTGCCATAGCTTTATAAACAATCCATCTATCTTGTTTAATATGAAGTATGTCATAGAACATCTTGAGCCTGAGCTTTTTGAGTGGTGTGTTATCGAGTACAAGCACATTTCTGAGATTGTTGGCAAGGATAACCTGGTCATATGTAATGTCAGGGAGAAGGATGTTGATAAGTTAAAGGGTTTGGCAGATGTTAGGGTTGAAAGTGTTAGCGATATGGAACTGAACAATGCTTGTGTCTTAGACCCTGAAGCGCCTGATACTTTAAAGACACAGGATAAGTTTGAGTATCTTGTGTTTGGCGGAATACTGGGAGATGACCCTCCTAAGCAAAGGACAAAGGACGAAGTTACTATACAGGCTGAGAGAAGGAACTTAGGCAAGGAACAGCTTGCAACTGATAATGCAGTTTATGTATCTAAGTTGATTGTTGAAGGTAAAAGGTTTGAAGATATAAAGTTCCAGAAAGGTATTGAGATAGATACTGCTGAAGGAGAGAGCGTGATGTTTCCGTTCAGTTATGTGCTTGTCGAAGGCAAACCTTTAATAAGCAAGGAACTTATCGAGTATCTAAAGAGAGTAGAAGGATAAAAAAATGGCTAAATGGAAATACCAAAAACCGAAAGAAAAACCTAAAGAGTATCCGTACATATATCTTACAAATGATAAAGAAGAGGTCATGGTTATCAATGACTGGGTGTTTGAGAAGAACGCTTACAATGATTCTTTGTTCAGGTGTCATGTGACTGAATGGAACGGTGAAGAGGTTGACAAGATATGGTCTGTTTGGGATTTTGAGGTAAAGGAAGAGTTAAGGAAGATGTTACGAGGTAAGAACCCTAACAAAGAGTCTGTCAAGATTAAAGTTATCAAGCATGAAGAAGATATGGAAGATAGTTTTGAGATTTCTGAAGTTAAAGGTTAGGTAAATGCCTATTTATTTTTTCATCAATCTGGGTAAGTAAATTCGAATAACTGCTCGCGTTACCCTCGTACATCGAATGGCAGAGGTAGTGATATATTGTTTTTAGGAAAAAAAATAATCCTGGTGCAGAGAAATATTCAGTGTATTCTGGAAATGCTCTTGATGCAAGACCGCCAACTACTATGGTTGCCAAACTTATATAGAAACTTGGTTTGATCTTATCACCATGTTTCTCTGCTTTTAACTTGCTAAAGGTTACAGTCTTTTGGATACTTTCTCTAATAGCAATGATTTTTTCTTCATCCTTTAAATTAGGGTCTATCGGAAACTTATCCCTGCTGAGTATGATGTCTATCATAGACCAGGAAGGTAATAGAATGTAATAAAGCTTTCCTTGGAAGAAAAATGGCGGTGGCGAGACTTTCATGCAAAGCAATTTGAACTCGCGACATCTACGTCACTCAGCAAGTTGAGGGTTAATCATCTCCTTGCGGATCATCGCTCAACACATATGAGCGTAGCTCTCTAACCAGGCTGAGATACACCGCCGTGATTAGGAAGGATAAATAGGTATTTAAAAAGGTTATTGTTTTGATATAAAAAGAAAATCAAAGGTTTTCTTTTATCTTCTCTGCAATATCCTTGTATTCTTCTTCTGTGAATTCCTTTTTATTTTCAAAGTCGACATTAGTGCCGTGGCCGTCATCAGGATACTTTGGTACCAGCCAGATATGCGCATGGGGTACCTGTTCTCCTAGCACGAACGACATCACGCGTTCAGGATCAAAAGCTTTTCTTAGCGCATTTGCAATCTTTGTCGAAACCTCCCAATACTTTCCGGGGCTGTCGACATCCCAGACCCATTGTTCGTGTTTTTTTGGGATGACCAATGTATGACCTTTGTTCAATGGAAATATGTCCAGGAATGCCAAAAAGTCGTTGTCTTCGTAAACCTTATAACTAGGTATCTCTCCTTTGACTATCTTGCAGAAGATACAGTTGTCCATTTTACCACCTCAAAGCCAAGATTAAGCTTTTGTTTTATATATTTTATCAAAAGGTTTAAAAATAGTATCTGGATATTAGATTTAAAATGACAATCGTACCAGAAGAAATTGATGCAGAGGTTTTAGGGTCTGTTGATTCTGAGCATGCAATACCTGCTGAAGAGAGTATTGACTATCTGCTTGAGAAGACAGGCATGATGAATCCTGATATCGCAAATCTTGAGAAAGGGTTTCATGGAAGAGATATACTTCCAAAACCTGTAGAGGAGCAGGTGTTGTTTGCAAATTATCTTAGCCATGCTGAAAGAGCTGCGCTAGCTAGGCCTGAAAAATTTTATTCAAGGAGTTAAGTCGTCTGATTGTCTAGAACCTAGATAGCTTTCTTCAAACTCCTGAAGATGTTCCTGTAAAACTTTAACCTTATCTTTGGGTTGTTGTCATAATATAATGTGCCTGGTTTAGAGTTCATCTCTACAAGCCATGGTTTTTGTTCTTCGTCGAACATGAAATCTGCAGAATATATTCTTGAACCGTAATGTTTTATCTCTGAGTCAATGTACTCTACAAGGTTTAAGACAGAGCTCGGAAGCTTTTCTGGGTTAATGTACTTCTTTTCAGCGCCGCGTGTCATGTTACATGTGAAAGAACCTTTAGGAGCTATCCGTACATAGGTGTGGTCAATCTTGCCATCGACAACAACTATCCTAAGGTCATGGTATCCTGAGACATTCAACTTGTCTATACCTTCAGATGTGTCGATGAACTCTTGCAGGATAGTGTTCCTGTGGATGGCGCCGTGGAGTTTTCTTCTATCTATAACCATAACGTCATTGCCAAAGCTTCCAAAGCGAGGTTTCAGGACGACCTTTCTTGTCCTGATATACTTAAGCGCTTTCTGGAGCTGGTGGTGAGTATTGACCAGAAAAGATTTTGGGGATATATCAGGAAACTTTAACGATGTAACTGCTTTATCATCGCATAGCACTTCAACATCGGGGTGATTTATCATCTTCAGACTTTCAGCAACAGCTTTCTTGCCAATAGTCTCAGAGTCTATGTTCTTACCATGATAATACATGAGGTCGACTTTCTTGTTCTTGACAATCTTCCAGCCCTTGTCAAAGATCCAGGCCTGTTTAACGCGCCTAGTGTCTGGGTTAAACTCGCGAAAGTTTGAGATAAATACGTGCATGCCGTACCTCTCGCCCTGTCTTAGAAATATAGGAAAGACTGTGTTACGTTTAGGGTTGAAAAAAGGATGCTCTTTCTTGAAAGTGCACGCTGCATGGACGAATATAGATTTCATTACCTAAAACCTCTTTTCTGTATTTTAAAAAAAATCTAAACGGGTTTTTAAATGTGTTGGTTTAGTATACTATATAGGCAAAGAAAAGTTTAAATACCAGTTCAGCCATAAATTGTTCGGAGCGTATAGGTTACGCTGATAAGGTAAAAAAACCCACAGGAAAAAAAAGACAAAGGCTAATTCTATCCTGGAAGGTGAACCATAATGGCTAAGAAAAAGGCTAAGAAGAAAGAATAAGTTTAGCTGCTATTATGAAACAGGTTTAAACTGTTTTTGTTTGTTTTTTTTTAATACAAGGAGGAGGTGGGGGATATGGCAAGAGATGATGAAGATTATTATTATGACGATGATGATGAAGATAGTGAGGATTAATTAAGGGGGTTTTTTAATTTTTTTTATTTTATTACAAAATGGAAGATGAGAACATAAAGGAGCTTGAAACTGCCAGAAGGATACAGAGGTTGAGTGTTGTCGACTGGGAGCATGAGTTCACTAGAAGCATCGTCATGCTGTTTCAGAACAAGAAAGAGCTTAGCTTTAAACAGAAAATTGTGTGGGAGAAATTAAAAAAGAAATATAGTTAGTTATTTCTTAATTGACTTGTAAGCAAATGCCATTGCTACTATTCCTAGCACTACAAAGCCCCATACTATGCTGTTAAGCCAGACAAGTTGTTCAGGAACAAGTACCATGAACAGTAAAGCTATCACCAGAAATATTCCTGCAAGTGAGGCAGGTATTGCTATGAACGGGCTTTTCTCGCACTTGCATTCTGTTTTCTTAGAATGTTTTTTCATCAGATCACCTCTGGGTTGAATTAATGAATATGGGTTAATAAATTTAATGGACCAGCCGGGACTTTCAGTCCCTTTGCTGGGATTTTTGAACCCGGGATCACTCGATTGCCAACCAAGTATTTTACCAGGCTAAACTACTGGCCCATTGTCTGTTGATTTTCTTAGCCAGATATAAAAACCTTATCAATACAAAAGCATAAACCAGTATACACAAAAGGTAACTTTTATATATAACTATGCTTTTAATATGTTCGTATGGTAATATTGTTTGACCAGTTTAATATGCCGGAGAACATATTTGAGATAATCTTTGCTACAAAGCAGCAGGAGATAGTAGGACGGCTGCTGATTAAAGAGTTAAAAGCCCATGGTGGCGAGCTTAACAAAACAGAGATGTCGTTGTTCGCAAATAAGCTTCATGAAGGTAACTATGTAACCACTCTAGACGAACCAGGGTATAAAGGTAAGCAGGTAAAACTTTCCTATAACAAAAGACAGTTCTATGACAGGATCCTAACTCCGATGAAGAGCATGGGTCTTGTAGATTATGACCTTTACAAGAAAACTTACAGGATAAGTGACAAGTTCAATAAGCTCATGATAAAGGTTGGGCTGATGTGGTTAAGGGAGCTTGACAAGAAACCAGACATTCTTTAGATTACCAAGGAGGCGGTCTCTGAGCCCAAGGTTCAATCTTTTCTTCATAAAAAACATCTCCAGAAGTTTTCCACAGGTCTATAATACGACCTAACTTCCCAAATAGATAGAAACCTCCTATCACTAGAGTCGCGAACAGGAACAAACCCCAGCTGAAATGTAGTCCGCCTTCAAAAACATTAAGCAAGGGACCTTCAAAATTCTTCATGATAATAGTATTGTAGATCGGTGCTACTACTACACTCATAGAGCAGAGTCCAAGCTCTAGAGCGATAGCATCTGGTTCAACAAAGATTGTAAGTATCAAGTATAATGCAAGTCTTAGAGCTGTAAATGCATAGATTGCGTATAATGCCGATCCCAGCAAGCTGTAAAAGAGCGGAGTTAAGAAACCGCAGACCATGATACTTATCGAGTCCTTCACAGTGTAAATGAACCATTCATTTGGACCGAAGATTCTTGAGAACATCATAATGGCTGCTCCGAACAGCCCTCCAAAAATACCGCCCACATGGATTGCTAGCATAACTACAAAAAAGTCAATCACGTCAAAATCTTTTGTGAACATTGAAACCAGACAAGGGATCCTGCTCCATAGACAGATAAGTGCAAAAAGTAAAACTGCAGACCAAAAAGTACTAAGCGGGATAAGTAAGACTACGACTGCATAAATGATTGCGCTCACTATCTTCAAAGGTTTCCAGAGTATAAATTGATGGAGTATTTCTGACATATGTTATATATGAAATTATATGTCTGGATTTCTTAAAAATTGTGGGTAGAATTACCATAGAAAAAGCACAAATTATATAAACTTATACGCATTTTAAGTATTGAAATGACAGAAATGGGCATGCGTCAAGTACCGGAGTACGAGATTGATTCTAAAGATAAGAAGATTATACAAGCGTTATTCGATAATGCCAGGTATTCGATAGCAGACATAGCTAAAAAGACAGGTCTAAGAAGAGACAGCATCATATACAGGCTTAAGAAGCTGCAGGAGAGGGGCGTAATCCTTGGCTTTCAGCCAATGATAAACCCGCCTGCTCTTGGTTTTCCAAATGTTGCAATCGTTCTGTTAAGGAGTCAACTGAAAAAGATGTCTGAAAAGAACGAATTCATCAGAAAAGTAAAACAAAAACCGGAGATCGTGCACATGACGGTGCTCATGGGAAAGTATGATTATTATCTTGCCATAATCTACAAGGACCAAAACAATTTGTTCAGGCTATTAGAAGAAATAAATCTGATAATACCAGGATACATAATTGATTATGAGATGCTTCAAATCGTTGAAGAGCCAAAATATGAGGACATGCTCGGAGTAGCGTTAAGTAAATGACTATTTGTTTGCGGTTAGCCTGAAATTATGAGCATGGTAATCGTCGGTTGGCGAAATGTCTTTTATGTTTCTAAAACCAATGTTTTCCAGAATCAGTTTTAGAAAGTCGAATGTATATCCTGACTTGTGAACATCGCCTGGCCAGCGCTGGGCTCCGTAGATGTTATAAAGCCAGTATGTCCATTTACGTTCTTTTGCTTCTAAAAACTTTTTACAAGATTTTTCAAGGTCTGGAGCCGAGAGTTCTAAAGTTCCTCCTTGCTTTAGTATCTTAAATATTGTTCTTAGAAGTTTTTCACCTTCTCTATAGGTAAGATGTTCAATGACATAGTTCATCCTGACCTCTTCAACCGAGTTGTCTTCGTAATCTAAGTTGCGGATGTCTAAAACCCGGTCAACATTCTCAAAGTTGTTCTGGTCGATGTTAATGTATCCTTTCTTTGATATCTTTCCGCAGCCAAGGTTGAGTTTCATTATAGAATGATTATAAATAGGATAGTATAAAAAATTAATGAAAAGTTTTAAATAAAGCACAAAGAAATCAAATCTCAACATGGACGCAGTTTCAAATCTATGTTATCTGATTATGCAGAGCGAACAGGTTTATCATAGAGATAGTTTGGCTAATGCAGTATATAATCTGTCTCAAGGAGAGGATAAGGTCTTTGATTTTGGTTTTGACCAGGTAGGTATGGAAGGCCCTGAAGATCCGAGGTTTGAAGCGTTCCTTGATTCTCTTGTACGTCTTGGTTATGTCAACATGGAAATCGCCAGAAGAGATGGGAATGGGACAAGCGCGAAGATTTATACGCTTACTGAAGACGGGTACCAGTTAGGTGTACGCGCCCAGATGTTCATGCCTGCAGCGCACAGGCAGAGAGTCGATACGGTTGCAGAGTTCTTAAGGACTAAGCCCACAGCAGTAGCTGTGCTTAAGCTGTTCAATCCAGAATGGCATGATGTAGCTCTGAAAGCCATGGACGGGTTCTATGATGGTGACCCAGAACTGGACGAACTAGACGACATGGATGAAGTTTGATAATCTTTTTATATTAACCAGTTCTAACACTTAATATGCTAGAGAAAGTTATTGCTGCTGTGAAGGAGTCTTTCAAAGATAGACCAGTAATCATCAAACATCTTGAAAGGACTTTGGATTATCTAAGGATTATAAGTCCCATGGCTGATGAAGCTACAGAGGTTGCTGCATATGCGCATGACTGGGAAAGGGCTGGAAGAAAGACAGAGCTTACCCCATACATCAATGGCAAGTCTTTGTCTGATAAAGAGACTATGGAAAAACATCAGAAAGCAAGTGCAGATAAACTTTATAATTTCTTGAAAGAAAATGGTGCTTCAGAAGAGTTTGCGCAAAAATCAAGGTCGATCGTTGCACTGCATGAAGTTGGTGGTTTTCTTGAGGCTGATGATGTCAAGGATGCTGATAGCTTAAGTTATTTTGAGGTTGTGGCAGAGTACCATCTAAGCTGGGTTGAAAAAGGAGTACCAAAGGAAAGTTTAAGGGAGAAGTTGGATTTCATGTTTAACAGGATAAGTTCTGATGTTGCTAAAGAGATGGCAGAGCCGATGTATAAAAGAGCTATTGATTTGTTAGAAGCTGTTTGATTCTTCTACAGCTGCATCCTGATATTTTCAACAAACTGGTTAAAGAATTCCTTGTCTACGCAAGCTCCGCATGCGTATGTATGGCCGCCGCCGTAGCCCTTTATTCCGACAAGAGCTTTCTCGAGAATCTTTGCAATCTCGATATTGCTTGACCTTAAAGAGATTTTCATCTCTCCAGACTTCTCTCTTGCGACCATTATAACCTTTTTAGGGTTTTCATAAAGCAGAAGGTTGCTGAGTTCTGATGTAAAGCTCATCTTTTTCTCTGTATACTCGAAGATTATCAGCTTATCCTTAGACTTTTTTGCGGCCAGCCTTGCCTTTCTCAGCACGGGCTGGAACATCTCGTCTATCACCTTGTAACGTTTGTAGATGAAACGGCCTTTAGGTGTTGTCTGGTTAAGGATCTCGTCAGGCTGTTCTATCCTTGTAAGGGTGGTGAAACATTTCTTTACATCTGTAATCCTGCCTTTAAGGCAGAAGGACATTATCTTGATAAGAAGACCGAGTTTACTTGTGAAAAGTGCATCTTCAGGTTTTTTTATCTTGTCGCTCAAGTATTCAGGGTACTGCTTTACAAACTCTTTCCTGAAATCAGGCATCCACCAGTCTGCGATACAGCCTGCCATTGCAATCCATAAATCCTGGTTAACCACCCTGTAACAGATATAGGTTGTAGGGGAATGGTCGCCTTTAGTCCTGGGGTTAAAGTACTTTACCCTGTCGCGTTCAACAGGCTCGTGATGGTCTACCCAGATAACAGGTACCTTGATCTTGTCAAGGAAGTCCTGGTCGACAAGGGGCTTATCAAGGATAAAAACTTTGTCAGGCTGGTATTCCTCGACTTTTGCAGCAAACCGTTCATCTACCATTGGTTTTGACTTTACACAGACGCCTTTTCCTTCCTTAAGATAGCGGTAGAACAAAAGAAAAGAGCAGAGACCGTCAGCATCGTCGTCAAAAAGGAACAAAGGCCTTTTACAATTATCAAGTTCTTCCCTTATCTTGTTGTAATCTTCTTGATCCAGCATAGCTAGAGATAAATGTTTCCAGTTATTTAAATATTGTTAATTTCCATATTGAAAGTAATTGTTTGAGAAAGATTTAAAAATAAAGGTCAAAGAATTAGCAGGATATGAGTCTAGAAACACATGTAAGGGATGTAAGAGACGTAATTTTTGCGTTCAGTGATGGTGAGTATGTTGATAGTGACCATCTGGCTAAACTACAGAGGATTAGCGAAGGTTCTAGTGATTTAGGATTCCTTGACGAGTACAGAAAGCTAGAAAAAGCCATCAAGTATGACTGAACATGCAAAATATACCTTTAACATTGCAGATAGGCAAAGCAGGAATAAATAAGGGAGTTCTTGAAGAGATTAAGTTACAGTTAAAGAAACGTAAGATTGTCAAGATAAAGGTTATGAAGTCTGTTTCTGCTGAGAAGCAAGAGATGATTGATACCATACTTTCTAATGTTAAATGCAAGCTTGTAAAGAAGATAGGTAATGTAATAGTGCTGCAAAAGGCTTAAATATTATCTGTTCTGGATTGGGATGGGGTGATGTTAATGGCAATGTATGATCCACAAACTGCTACTATACAACAGAGGATAGAGAGAGAGAGGAAATTAGAAGACACTATGTCAAGAGCAGGGCATATAGAGATGGCTGAGGTTCATAGAGAGAATTGTCTAAGGGCTTTGGCAGATGATTATAGCAGGATGGGCAATGACAGTAAAGCTGCAAAGTTCAGAAAAGAGGCGGATAGTCTTAGAACTGGATTTTATAGTCATGTTTAAGTTAAATTAATATATCTGCTTTTTTTTAATTCTTTAATTATGATAATAAGAAATGCATCTCTAGAAGATATCCCAGGCATAAAGAAGATAGACCGGTTCGGAGATATGCTGGCAAAATTTGGCCCTCTAGACAGGTTAGATTCAAGCTACAAAAAGCCAAAGCAGAAGAAAGGGTATTTTGAGGAACACATCACTGGGAAAAGAAAGTGGGTGCTTGTTGCTGAGGAAGATGGCAAGATAGTTGGGTTTCAAGTCTTTTCTGTAAAGAAAAGAGAGCCATTCTATAAAGTAAAAGAGGTAGGGTATCTTGATTTGATGTTTATTGAAAAAAAGTACAGGGGCAGGGGAATTTCAAGGATGTTGATTGATGAGGCATGTAGGACTCTAAAAAAGGCGGGCGTGAAATATTGTGAATTGTCTGTTCATTCTGATAACCCTGCAAAGGATATATGGAAAAAGTTTGGTTACAAGGATTATGTTATCAAGATGTGGAAAAAATTATAGGTAACCTTAATAAACAACTGTTTCTATAATTACATTTATGAATTTTCAAAGCCTAAAAAATGTAGAGGATTACAAGTTCTTTCTAGACGTGGCTTTCTCGAGAGCTAAAAAGGCTGGAGATGATATGAGGTCGCAGAAGCTTAGAGGAACGCGTCTTGACAAGTCGAGAAAGATTGAACTTGCAAAGCTTGACAAGATTAAAGAGACTTTAAAGGACCATTTTAACATGATAATCAAGAGTTATCCTGCGTTTGATGACCTGCCTGAGTTCTATAAAGAGTTGATCAAAGCTACCCTGGAGTATAAAGAAATTAAAAAATCGTTAGCTGCTGTGAACTGGGCAAAAGAGAAAGTGGCATTTTTCCATAACGAGTTCAAGAACAAGATACTAAAGACGAAGCATCTTGAGTCAGTCAACCAGTACAGGCGACAGTTCTATGGCCGTATATCTTCGGTTGTCAGGCAGATAAGAAAGAACCTAGAGTATCTCGAATACGCGCGGAAGATAATGAGAGATTACCCTGCGATAAAGACAGGGATGAAAACAGTAGCCATATTTGGTTTTCCAAATGTCGGCAAAACAACTTTGTTATCTAAGCTGACAAAGTCAAGGCCAGAGATAAAATCGTATCCGTTCACAACAAAAGGTATCAACATCGCCTATATGAATGTTGACCATAAGAGCGTGCAGATAGTTGATACGCCTGGGACACTGAACAGGTTTGAAAAGATGAACAATATCGAGAAAGTTGCGTATCTTGCATTGAAGTACCTTGCTGAAGATGTGGTTTATGTTTTTGATATCACCGAGCCATTTCCGTTGAAGGACCAGGTTAAGCTGTACAAAGCTTTGAAAAGGATGCAGAAAAAGGTCTATGTTTACCTAAGCAAGACAGATGTATTGAAGAAGGAAGATGTTGAGGAGTTTAGGAAGAAGTATGATTTTTTAGATGTTGATGAATTAAAGAACGTGTTAAAATAAAAACAATTAAAAAATAATAAGTTAAATAAGTTTAAAATAATTAAAATTTAAAAAATTATAACAATAATAAAATGAAACCAATACTTGCAATAGACCTTGACGGTGCGTTGATGTACAGCAGGCCGTTCAGGAGAGCGCATGTTGACTGGTTCAGGCTATTTTCTATCTTGTTGAGTGATAAGTCAATAACTGAGTATGCTAATACAAAAGATTACTGGAAACATGTGCACGACGTCATGGAAAGGTACCTTGGACATGTTGACAAGGGTTTAAGGGTGAGGTTTGCTCGCGAGTTGTATTCAATGGTCACTATTGCAGATGTTAAGGAAGATGACCTATGCAAGGAATTTGCAACGTTTTTGAAAAGTATAAAGAAAAACTACAGGCTTGTGCTTGTAACAACAACTCCTGAAGTGATTGTTGATGCTGTTCTTCAGAAACTTAAAGTTGAAAAGCTGTTTGATCTTGTATATAAGAGTAAGATGTCAGAAGAGGCTGACAAGAGAAAGATGTTCAAAGAGTTTATCAAGGATAATGGTAAGCCGTTATTCTACATAGGAGATGGTGATGAGCACATTTCTATCTGTAAAGAACTAGGGATAAAGACAATATCGGTCAACTGGGTTGCTAAAGCAGAAATTAAAGGAGACTTTGATGTTGAAACAGTGGATGAGTTGAAAAAGGCATTATAGAAACCAGCTTTTTTGTCTTCTCTGTTTTTCTTGATTTGCAAAGTAACCGTTAAGGAGTTTTCTACCTCCAGGAGCATAACTAGCCATGTCTTCCCAACCCATTACAAGACTATACTCGTAGAATACAGGTAGACCTCCGACTAAGTTTAACATGGAATATGGGCCTGTAGCAATACCTAATCGTATTGGAAGCCGTAGTTTAGGCTTCTCTACTCCCAGATCATCTAGAAGTTTAAGTTTCTCGATCTGCTGCAGTCTACCGTCTTTGTTTGTGTCAGCGTGCGCTATTGTTCTTTCGAATAATGCATGCCTTACATCTTGTTTAGGACCTACTGCGACCATCGCAACCAGAGAGGCGATAAAACCCGCTGCAACTAGTTTAGGCCGTATATCTATCGCGTAATCAAAAACCATTAGTTGCATTAAAAGGCGCGCATATATAAGAATATCGTGGATAGATAATACATTTCCCTTCAAAACAGAATTAAAGTAGACCAGTATACAATTCTCCTCGATAAATACAGAAAAATATATAAAACAGAATACAAATATTTTTAGGTTGAGGGGTGGTTGTTCTTTACATGGTAAAGGCGTATGTAGGTGTAGGTACGAATACAGGAGACAGAGAGAGGAATATAAAACGCGCTTTATGTGTTCTTGAAGGTCTTTTTGAAGTTAGCAACAAATCAAGCGTGTACGAAGCAGAGCCGATAGGATTTATGTACAATGACTGGTTCTATAACGCTGTTGTCGAGATTGAGACAGAACTTGAGCCTGAGGAACTCTTAAAAAAACTGCAGATGATAGAGGACCAGTTTGGAAGAGACCGTTCTATAAAGTACGGCAAGGTTACGATGGACCTCGACCTTCTGTTTTATGAAGACAAAATAATGGAAAGGTTTGACCTTCAACTGCCGCATACAAAGATACCTGACAGAAGGTTTGTGCTTTTACCTATGGCAGAGATCGCGCCTGAGTTTGTGCATCCTCTTACCCATAAGTCGATGAAAGATATGCTGAAAGATGTTGGAATGGACAAATCAGTGAGAAAGATTAGAAAGAAGTTCTAAAGTTTTTTCTGCTCGATCTTGCATGTGCAAGGAAGTTTTGAGTTTGCTCTCTTAAGAGCTGTCTTGATTGTTGGAAGAGCGTTCTTATCTGAATAGACAGAGATGACAATCTGGTCTCTCCTGACACGGGCTGCTGTTGAGATGGCCTTACCAAAGCTCATCTTCATACCTGTTGACATACGGTCAGCTCCTGCTCCTGCTGCCAGCGGGTTCTCTCTTATGATATGGTGAGGGAATACCCTGATCTTCAAATGGTAACCGGTCTTTCCAAGCACCTTCTCAAGAACCCTGTTAGCGACCTGACGAGCGCTCTCAAGACAGTTATGTCTAAGGTTAAGATCCTTTGATGAGATTAAGTCTGACCTGTAATCGTACTGTTTAGAAGAATCGCCCATGTCGTACTTAACAAGAGTGATGTTCGGTCTTGCACGTATGTACGATTTTTTCCTGAACTTTGAGATTCTCGTATACGGTCTCTTTAACTGCCTGTATGCAGTTGCTTTCCTTAATCTTGCCATGGTCTAGAGGGAAAATCAGTTATTTATAAAGTTTATCTTTTTCTTAAGAGTTAAAATCGTTAAATGTTGCTCCAGGCATGCCCATATGCGGAGGACAGGGAAGAAAACCAACATCAGAAAACTCTGTTTGAGCAAAGGTTTTGTTTTTATTTGTTTCTGTTTTATACTGAAACAATCGCAACATTTATAAAGGATAATATATAAAATAACAGTAATGTCAAAAGAGGTGAATAGAATGAGGAAAAAGGCTTCTTTAAATTTATCAGTCAATGCTATAGTTGTTATAGTTATTGCATTCGTTGTAATGGGCCTTGCTCTAACGCTTACTAACATAATCTTCAAAGGAGGAGAGTCAAAGTTAGGAGAGGCGTTTGAGGTAATTGAGCTAGGTAAGGAAGCGACAGCGCAAAACCCGATAACTATACCTGAGAATATAAACCTTCAGAGGAATAAAAGGTTTACACTAGACTTCCAGTTCTATAACAGGAACGAGATCATTGCAAGGAATGTCAGCATGGATATTACAGCTTGCACTAACTCTGACGATGGAAGTGTTGTTACAGTAGCAAACCTGCCTGTCATGGTTTCGAGTTCTGCTCCAGAGATTGGGCCTTCTGATGTATACCAGTTCAAGGCGAGTATAACTTCAAAGACATTAACATCTGGTTTGTATATCTGCACAGTGCAGGCATCAAATGAAGATACGGTCTTTGATCAGAAAGATGTGTTCATAAACATCGCTACATAAGATAGGTGATTATAATGGGTAAAAAAAGAGTGAAGAAAAAGTTATCATCAGCACAGGAGTTTGAGGTCATGAAACTTGTATTGAACAAGTTACTATGGCTAGGGTTTATTGTTGCTCTGTTTGGTCTGTACGAGTGGTACAAGAACGGGATTGCAGAAGGCATATTTCCCCTTATTGTCGGGATTGTGATACTTGTAGTATTTGCAGTCGTACTTGTATGGGAATATGAGATCATCAAATAAGGGAGCTATCCAGCTCTCAATTAATTTTCTTGTTCTTATTGTTATAGCTTTAGTTGTTTTTGGGATGAGCATCTATTTCATCACTACAATATACCAAAGAAGTGTTGAGATAACGCCTGATGACCTTGGCCAGGAGATACAGGATATACAGTGCGGCAATCAAAAGGTTTGCTTGAGTTCTAGCACGAAAACTGTTATTGCAGGGAAATGGCAGGGCAAAGATAATACTGTGACTGTAAAGATATTGAACATTCTTGGAAACCAAAAGATATTTGATATTGTCGTCTTAGAGCCTGCGATTGTAGACGAGGACGGCAACAGGGTTACAGAGCCCAGCAAGGTAAGCGTGGTAAAGACTGACGACTCAATGACTATAGATAACAATGCAGCACTCTCAAAGGCAATAGGTTTTAACGCTGCAAAGGATGCTGTCAAGGGCACTTATCTTTATACAATCAAGGTGTACTACAGAGATGTTAATGCCATCGAGTACGCGACCAAACAATTCACACTTAAAGTTTCTTAAAGTATATGCATCACGTATAATGTTTATATGACATATATACCAAAGATATTTATATATGTTTTACCTATATAATACCCAAGGGGTGCTTAGACTTCATACTATAGAGAGTTCAGATTCTTACGAAGGTTGGGGGGTGTAAAATGAACAGGCGATTAATGATAGATTGCCTTACGTATGATGTACATGTACGGAGAGGACTAGACCACAGGATTGCGCATGCAATCGAGTCAAGGCTTGAAAGGCAGGTGGTTGTTTCTAAACCAAGGAAGTTGTTTGATGTGATGACAGTCAAACAGTGGCGCGAGCTTGAATATTCTGATCAGAGATACCAGGATAACAAGTGCACAGTAGAGGTCCATTCGAACAGCAACATTCCTGTTAGCTAAGTCTTGTTTTTGTTTCTTCCTCTTTTTTCTACTTTTTCCAGACGCTCTAGAACTAAAGAGAAATCAGGGTAATCTTGGTAGCCGTCCAAGACTTTTTGGAAACATTCTTCGTATATTTGATAGTGTTTTGATTCCAGAGCCTGCCTTAAGAGGTGTAAGTCACAGGCTTTGTCCTCTATCTTGTCAGAAAAGAACGATAAGCCAAAGTCAATGAAATGTATCTCATCTTTTAGGATCATGTTGGAGGTTGTAAGGTCTGCATGGATTATGTTGTGTTTGTGAAGTAATGCGAGTTTTTTTCCGATTTCTTTGCTTAGTTGTAGATGGTTTTCGTGCAGAATGTCTCTCACCTTTTTTCCTTCGATAAAATTCATATCAATCTTCATGTTCTTGTCGTCCATATTTATTAGACCAGGCCCAGGGAAGTTTATATCCTGAAGTTTTTGTATAACCTTTGCTTCTCTTCTTGTACGGAACTTTCTTAGTTTCTCGTCGATTTGTTTGAGTCTATAAGATTTAGGTGAACGTTCTTTTGTTACTGTATTATCATCTAGGTAGATAGTTGCTTCAGCTCCCTGGCCTATGATTTGTGGCATGGTGATTGCTATGGTTAAGTTGTTTTTAAATGTTATCTTCATAATACATGTTGTAGTATGGTTAATAATAAAAAAGACTCTATGTCACACGCATCTATGGAGAAATACTGTCCGTTTTGTGATCCTGTGAATGTAGAATGGCAGAAGGTTTGGCATCTTACTGATGACAGTAGGAATATCAATATTTTCTATAACATAAGAGATAGTAATCTTGGTAGATTATTAATTGTGCCGAAAAGGCATGTGCTCGATATAGGTGAACTCTACAGGGTTGAGAGAGAGGAGTTGTTCGAGGTTGTAGATTTTGCAAGGAAGATACTTAGAGAACGTATCGGAGCAAGGCAGTTCAATTACGGCTGGAATGAAGGAGAGTATGCTGGACAGAGTGTTGAGCATATGCATGTGCACATCCTGCCAAGATTTCCTGGCGACAAGCATCTTAAGTATCACGTGCTCCATACAAAGAAGAAACACGATCTCCCAAAAGAAGAGTTTGAAAAAAGAGTTGCTCAATTTCGCGAGTATTTCAAGGGTTATTTTTAAATATTACCCTACGCTTAGAGATTATAAAATGAGACTATACAATAACATTGAAGTCAGGGTAAGGGTTGAGGAAGGAGATGTTCCAGGTATTGAGATAACCCAAGGGGCTAGATTTTGCAGCCTATGTAATGAAAAGATTGAACCTGGAAGGGTTTTGTTTTATACAGGTTGCGATGGAAGGATTTATGTACATAATCAGTGTTTGGTAAATGAAGAACTTGACCAGAAGTTCACTAAAGTAAATCAACTATGAACCTCTTCTGAACGTCTATAAGCTACGTCTCTAAGTTCTTTCATTTTAATTGAGTTGAAGAAATCTCCCACTAATTTCTCGGTTGTCTTTTCAGAGTGTTCGTCTGCTAAGTGGACAGTCTCGTGGCTGAAGATGTATGTAATTGCGTCTTTGATGCTTATGTCGTTGTGTTTTGCAAAGTTAAAGACCTTTTCATCAAAGTCGTTGTTGACTGCCAAGATTGCCCTGTCGCCTGTCCGTATAACAGCTGCGATCGCGTTTGGTTCTAGTTTCATCCTTGCAAAACCTACCAAGTCAATGAAATGTCTGCCTTTATCTTTTAAGAACTTTAACAGAAGTTTACCTTTATCTTTAAGGAACTCTCCATATATCTCTTTAACCTTTTTTGATTCCAGTGAACGTAGTAAAGGAGAGAATCTTAGGAAAAGGTCGAATGCCATGTCGTCTACAAACACAACGTCTTTATTATCTTCTTTCTTCTTTGGTTTGTAATCTTCTTTTATTTCTGTTTTTTGATAGAAATCGTCAACATTGTGCATTCCATGGTACTTTGGCTGGAAAACCTGCCTGTCAAAGCTGGAGTATACAGCTGACTGTAGATTTGAGTAACTTCTTGGTCCTATTGATGAGTTTGAGTAGTACATAATATGTTATTATTAGAAGTTTAAATAAAAAAGTTGTGGAAAAAGAAAAAAATTAATTAGCGTAAGCAAACGCTCCTAACTGAGCTTTAGCAGTCTTTTCCCATGTCTTGCCTGCATAAGCCAGCATCATCTGCATTACCTCGCCAACATGCTGAACAAGCCTTCTAGGGTCAATCTTGCTCTTGTCAACTCCAAGCTTTCCTGCAACATAGTTAACAAGGTCGTCAGATTTTTTCATCCAAGATTCTCCAACACCTTGGGTATTCTCGCCTGCGATGCTTTGAGCAACAGGGCCTAGGACCTTTTCGTTAAGAGCTCCGCCGATTGCAGCTACAATGCTTTTACCTTCCTTCTCTGCAGCAGTATAAGCTTTGTACAAAGCGGTTTTTGCATCGCCCCAGTACTGAGCCATGACATGCCTAAGATCATTTTCATCCATCTTGTACTTAGCGTAACGGGTATTCTTTACAGAAACCTCTGCATCTACAGCTTTAGTAAAAGCCTCGCCAGCCTTGTTGGGATCAGAGAAGTCAACACCCTGCTCGACCATGTTATGAATAATCTTAGCAGTAATGCCTTCAGTCATACCCTTAGTAGTACCTTGGTCAGCCTGAGCTGCCTTAAGCACCTTTTCTTCTAAAGGGTCTAGTTTTGGTTCTTTTTGATCAGCCATTTTTAGATATTACCTCTTAATGTATACTATGATTGAACTAGTATATAAATGTTTCGGTTTTATTACTACTTATGGGGGGCTACATTCTGGTTTGCCAGCGCATCTAATATTTTTGGGCCTAGCGAAGGTTTAGCCTTTTTACCAATCGATATGTAAGAAACGCCAAGCCTACGTAATTCGTCGAGTATCTGCCTTGCGTGATCCTGGCCATATACTATCATTGCATGCTGAACATTTAGTCTTTTCATGTTCTCCAAAGTTAGATTTGCCGCACTAGAACTTCTTGCATCCATTACGGCCTTCTCCTCCGCTTTCAGTAATTGTCTATAGAATCCTGATTCTTGAGTGGTTTCAAGAGATTTATCAACTGAATAAGGGGCAAATACATAATCCGGCTTTAGTTCATTGAGGTGTTTATCCATTTCATGTGTTAGTAGGTTAAGATCGTGGTCAATATTTTTTTTCAGTGACTGAAGTTCGTTGCGACTTTTAACAAGCCGTCCCATGAACTTAGGCACTTTTGCCTTTCTCTTCAGGATATCAAGCTCATGAGCTTTAGAGATTCCTCTTTTTTTAAGACTTGTATTCATGTCTCTTAAGGTTTTTTCTATGAATTTCTCGTCATCATAATTCTGCTTAAGCGCGTCCTCGACATGGCTCTTTGCCTTGCACCTGTCAAAATAATAAGAGTATGCCTTTTTGAGATATGTTATCTGTCTTGATTGCAATGCATTTTTTCTATCCTCAACACCATACAAACCGCTTGCACTAAACCTAAATAGTGGAGATACGTCCAGAAGATCGTTCAAGTTATGTATTTTTCTTGGTTTATTTCCTGTCAATTCTGCTTCTACACTTGCTAGATGTGAGTACTTGCCTTTTTCTTGGTTTTTGAGAGTGGCTTCTAATTCTTCTTTCAGAACAGATGCGTCAAACTTGCCTAATGCACCCTCAATGAATACAGGGCTTTTACCAAACGCTTTGTGTAGTTTTTTTATCCTGTTATAATGCTTATTATGAGTTGATGTACAATGCGTATCGGGAAAATAGAAAACAAGGTTTTTTCCAAGCGGTTTAAAGTCGCCAACAGGAGCTATGTTTCTGTCTACGTATCTGGCGACAGCAGGAACATCTGTTATTGATGGTATGGGATCAGGGTTAATAGTCAGATAAGCGTTAAATGCGGCTTTATTGACACTATGTTGGACCTTAGGACTATACAAATAGCTTCCCGCCAATAGAGTTAATGCAGCCAATCCGACGATTAATGATTTTCTTGCCATGAATCATATAAGAGTAGAAATTACAGCATTTAAATGTTTCGGTTTTGTTGTCCCCCCACAGTGGTTACGAAATCGAAACATTTATATACTTGTAAATCCATAAATAATGTATAACTCACGAGGTGATATTCAAATGATTCCTATGCTAATTCAACCAGAACATGTGGCTGAGGCTATACCTGGGGCTCTTGCTGAAGGTCTATGCGAAAGGTTAAGAGAGATGCCTACCAGTCAATATGTTAGAGAATCGTTCGATAATTTTACTGACCACTATAACAGACAGGTAGATCAAGGAGATTCAGTTCCTGTAGCTGGTATTAAGGCTGCTGGTACTGCGCTTGGGTATGATGCTCTTGTTACTGCTGTAAGGGCTGTTGACAGAGTAAAAAGGGCTTATGACAGTGTTTATCAAACTATTACAGGTGTTGTTGATAATCTATCAAAAAATGTGAGGGTTGAAAGATGAATTTAAACAAGATCAGACAATTGATCAATGATTCAAAGATTGGACAGACGGTCAACAATTCACTGCCCGGTTTACTAACAGAGGGTGCTAGCAGGATGCTGGAAGAGCCGTTCTATACTGCTGCAGCAGGTTTTTATGCTGCGTCTCCTGTCTTGGGCATGCTCTGTCTTCCTGCAGGATTTGCATCACTGACAACTGGTGCTATCTGTCAAGCGCTAGGATATGATAGAGAACCTGAATTCGAGAAGCCTGAAGAGGTTTATTCACTAAAATCACAACTTTATGAAAGTTGTAATGACGGCAGAATGAAAAGGCGTTCTTTTTGGGAAGTGCTTGGCAACAGGCTTAATAATTGATTTTTTTATCTTTTATAAATAACTTCTATATGACCAAAATGTCACACTTATATATACTGCATACAAAGAAGCTTTATATACTGTAACATATATATTCTTTTTATACCAATCATGGGGTGACAATTAAATGGCTAAACACACTAAAAAGAAGAATGCAAAGAATACTAAAAAAGATGCTAAGGAAGAGGCAATGCCTCCTGAGCTCGAGAAGCTTCCTAAAGATGTCCAGGATAAGCTGAAGAAGATTAAGGAAAAGCTTGAAGTCTTCAAGGACAAGGTTGTTGAGAAATTTGATAAATATATTGCTGGAATTGCCCTGCTACCGCCTCCAAGAGAGGGTGAAAAGGTCGATAAGGATAAGATAAGTATTTTGGTTCTTGTTGATGATACTGATTCTAAAAAGATGTCTAAAGAAGAGCTAAAAACGAAATTGTCTGCTATTATCGAGAGTATAGCTAAAGAGGTTGACAAGAATATATCGCCGCAGACAATCATCTTAAGCGAGCTTTGGCAGGCCTGTTATGATGGTAAATATGACCTATTGCAGCTGATTGCATTGGGAGCTCCTGTGCATGATACAGGTATGCTTGCAGCTATCAAGATAGCCGAAGTTCATAAGTCAATGGTTCTTAAGAAGTTTGAACGTTATATTGTATCGTATGTTCTTGCAGGATCATTAGTACAAGGTAAAGCAACTAAAGAAAGCGACATAGATGTATGGATTGTAATCGATGATACTGATGTCAAGAAGATGACAAGGGCAGAGCTTAAGGATAAGCTTAGGGCGATTATCATCGGCATGGGCCTGGAAGCAGGCGACATGACAGGTATAAAGAACAAGCTTAATGTCCAGATATGGATACTGACAGAGTTCTGGGATGGGCTTAAGGAAGCTAACCCTGTATTCTTCACGTCTCTTAGAGATGGTGTGCCGTTCTATGACAGAGGGGTGTTTATGCCATGGAAACAGCTTCTTAAGATGGGAAAGCTAAAGCCTAGCATGGAAGCTATAGATATGTACATGAACTCTGGTGACCAGATGCTGCAGAGAGCGCACTGGAAAATCAAGGATATCGGCATGGAGGACACGTACTGGGCTATTCTCACGCCGTCACAGGCTGCACTTATGCTGTTCGGTCTGCCGCCGCCTACACCTAGAGAGACTCCACAGTTGATGAGAGAGATATTTGTCAAGAAAGAGAAACTTCTTGAAGAGAAATGGGTCAAGATTCTTGAAAAGAATATCCAGGTAAGGAAGGAGCTTGAGCATGGAAGCAAGAAAGATATATCTGGTAAAGTGGTTGATGAGCTTCTTAAGAATGCTGAGGATTACCTGAAACGAATCAGGACTCTGTTCGAGAATATTGAGAAAAGCAAGCAAGAGGAACAGATATTGCATGTGCATGATACTGTGAGTGCTATTGCAAGGGATGTGCTTAAGCTTGAAGGTGTGGAGAAAGTCAATGATTCTGAGCTTGTAAGCGTGTTCAATGAAGAGCTTGTCAATTACGGCAAGGTTCCTGAAAAGTTCTTACGTGCATTGAAAGCTGTGCGTAAAGCTAAAAATGATTATGAAATTGGAAAGCTTACAAAGCCCGAGGTCGAGAAAGTCATGACTGATGCAGGCGCTCTTATCAAGTTCCTGATAGAGTTTATGCAAAGAAAACGTGGTAGAGAACTTGACAGGGCCAAGATACGTGTTAAGCATGGAGAGACTTACGGCGAAGTTATACTCCTAGGAGATAAGGCTTTTATCATACACGACCTTGACGAGAAGGATAAAAGGGTGAGTGTTGCCACAGTTGCTGAAGACGGAACATTGTCAACGATTAAGGACAGTTCTCTTGAGGAGTTTGAGAAAGAGCTTGCAAAAGTTGAGATACCTTCGAAAGTCTTCATCAAAGAGAAGCTGTTCGAGAACCTTAAACGTGTCTTCGGCAAGGATGTAGAGATTTTGGTTAATTATTAGTTTTTTTCTTTTTGTCACTTTTTGGTAGTCACAAGGCGAAAGATTTATATAGTTCTGCAACATATACTTTCCATATGGCAAATTATCTATCCGCTTTATACGGAATCGCGAAAGAACATGGTATTTGGCAGGCTGTTAAAGCTGACTTTAATGTTACTATGCAAGATGCTTATGCTCTATGGGACTCAGTGAAGTCTTATGCTAAAGGCATCTTAATGGATCATGTTGAGTATAAGTTAGATACTCAAAGAGAGCTATCTAGCATGGCTAAAGCTATCACTTTATCAAGATTCAGAGCTGAAGAACCGGTTGATCTTGTTATACATGAGCTTCCTAAAAAGGAAGACATAAGTGAGGAGCTTGAAGAAAGAGTTAGTGCAACTGCTTAATAAGGCCAAACAGCAGCCCACTTATATTCATAACCAGGATATTTTTTTCTTTTTAATATTATTCCTTTTTCTATTAAGTTGTTGAAAGATTTGACCCATTTCCTCGGCTTGTTTGCAAATAAAGAACCAGGGACCCATGCGTCTTTTGGATAGTAGCGGAACATGTGCATGATCTCTGCGTATTCTTTGAGTTGTTCTGGGTTTTTCATACTTTTATTATTTTTTTTAATTTTAAATATTTTTCTTAATAATGATTTAAAAAATCAATATCAATATAATGTATTTACAGTAACAACACAAACATTAAATACTTGGCTTGCTTTATAGATGATATGAAAACAGGTATACAGGTTGCAGAGGCAATGACTGAGGTTCCTGTAAGTGTTTCTCCTGATACTTATTTAGATGAATGCGCTAAGTTGATGGCAAGGATGCATGTTGGAAGCTTGATAGTCAAGCAAGGAGATGATTTTCTTGGGATTGTGACTGAGCAGGATTTTGTAAGAAAAGCTATGGCAAAAAACCTTCCAGCTGACCTTACAAAGGTGAAGCAGATAATGAAAAGCGAACTGATCACGATATCGCCTGAGAAGGATATTTTTGAAGCTCTTGAGTTGATGGGCGAAGAGAATATCAGGCATCTGCCAGTTGTAGATGGTAAGAGGTTTATAGGTTTTATCACAGGTAAAGATATTCTTAAGATACAGCCTTCTTTGTTCGAGATACTAGCCGACAAGATCGAGTTAAGGGAAGAAGAAAGAAAGTTTCTGCAAAGGAGATAAGCCCTTTAAGTATGAAGTTTCACAGATAAGTTTATATATAATAATTCATAAAAACTAGGTATGAGTGTAAAGATAAACCTCGGTGAAAAGAAATTAGTTCCCCTGCTAAGATTTTCAGGGATATTTGATTTTGATGGACTGTACAAGTTAATGGTTAACTGGTTCATGGACAGGAACTATGATTTTTATGAGCCGTTGTACAAGGACAAGCCAGGGGATGCAGGCAGAGAGGTTGAGATTGAGTGGAAGTCTGAAAAAAAGATTGACGAATTTTATAAATACATAGTAGAGGTGTTCTTTCACCTATGGGATGTCCAGCCTGTCGAGGTCATACTTGAAGGAGAGAAAAAGCTGCTTACAAAGGCAAGGATGGAGATAAGGATCGTAGGGACTCTTGAAGCTGATTACCAGAACAGATGGTCAAGGTCAGATTTCAGGGTGAAGTTGTTAAGCTTTTACATTAACCATATTATCATGAAAAGGCTAGAGTTGTATGTTTTAGACCCGTTCTATTACAGGCTCTATGACCTTCATACGATGGTTAAGGATTTCCTTAACATGTCGACAAAGGGGAGTGCATATTAATGAGCGAGAAAAAACTAGTACTGGACCATTTAACTCTTGAATATAACGGACTTTTTGATACAAATGAACTGTACAGGTTGATAGACGGGTACCTGTCAGAAAAGAAGTATGACAAGTTTGAGAAACGAAACATTGAACAGGTAACACCTAGCGGTAAGCATATCGAGCTTGAACTTAATCCTTGGAAGACTGTGACCGACTATACAAAGTTGTGGATGAAGATAACTATACTGATGACTAATGTTAAAGAGGTCGAGGTTGAGAAAGACGGTATTAAAATTAAACTTAACCAGGGTAATGTACATATTGTCTTTGACGGATACGTTGAGACTGATAAAGAGAATAAATGGGAAGGTACGCCATTGTTCACATTCTTCAGGACAATAGTTGATAAGTATGTCATCAAGCGTTATGTCCAGTCATGGGAGAACGAGATCACTGAAGATATAATGCTGCTGCATTCACAGATTAAAGGGTTGTTGAATCTGTATAGGTATTAGTTGAAGATTTTTGTTTTTATGATTCTTTCTTAAGGGGGGAATACTAGCTTAATTTTTCGTTACATGAGGCAATGTTCCCCACCCCCCTTGTACTTCTTTAGTATTAGAAAACTTTTTAAATAGGGTTTAAACTGTATGCTTTAGACCAGACAATTAATGCGAGGGTCTACATGTAAGATTTTCTTCATGTACCTCAGTGCAGAGTCTGGTCAAATGCGCAGGAGGGATTTATCTCTGCGAAACTTAAGACCAGTCCTATGCGGGGCACTTACGGTAAGTAAGATATCCTGTCCCTTAGTGGGTCCGAGATGATGTTGCAATGCAATATCACGGAAAGGTTCGAATCCCTCCCCTCGCATTTCTTTTACATTAAATTTATAAAAAAGATATAATTCTATAGCGGGAGACGCGGGGGTGTCGGAGTGGTCAAACGAGCTAGGTTGAGGGCCTAGTGCCTTAGTGGCTGCGCGGGTTCAAACCCCGTCTCCCGCATTTTCTTATCGTAATATTTATATAGAAAAACAAAACAAAGCAGAACTACATGCCTCCGTAGCATAGTAGCTATTGCGCTGCCTTGGTAAGGCAGAGGTCGTGGGTGCAACTCCCGCCGGAGGCTTTTATCTAAACTTTGTTGGCTTATCTACTGTCTTTGCAGATGCCTTCGCATCCAAACATATAATCAAGACCTGTATATTTCATCGTATCTTTTTCTATGCTTGCATATACTATACAAAATGTATCTGGAAAGGGTTTTCCACTTTCAATATCTTCTAGTGAAACTTCTCTGTAGACTTCAACTTTCCAGTATTTATCGGTATCAAAAGTATATGATAGTCTATTTGTGTTCATTTCATATCCGCAATTCTCTAACTGCGAGGATATAAGTTCAGCATTTGCTTTTACAACTTCTTCAGCTGTTTGTTTAGGCATAGTTTGACATCCTGCAATTAGCATGATGGATAGTATAATGCCAACAATGATAATTTTGTTCATTTTTGTAACCTCATTCGTTTGATATCTATTAGTAATGCTCGGTTATTTATAAACCCCAAACTTAGCTTCTATTCGAGTTGAAGTTAAGCAGCAAGAACTTGCTCGCTAAGCTTTGGCTATTGACTTATGCACCATAGCTATAGATAGTAACTATAGAAACCTTTATATATAAAAAAACTTATTTGTTTTCTTATTGAGGGTGGAATATTATGGAATATCAAACAAAATCTATAATAGTTGACAGGAAAAAGGATAAAGAGCATCCTGACAAGGAGATGCCGTATAACGTAGAGATTAAGTTTTTTGGTCTTAACAATCCGCACATGACTGATGAGGTTCCTGTAAAGAATCTTGAGTTTGAAAACATCCACAGGGTTATAATCAAAGGGTTTGAGGTAAACTTTTTACCAAGAGGAGCTGACATCTTGTTGAACGATGTAGATAAAGTCGATGTTGAGCATGATCCTCATGGCCATGTGATAATAACAAAAATTTAAGGGTCTGTGGTCTAGCTCGGTACACGGCAAATCGGAGATTTACCTGGTTTCCCTTGGCGGGAAATGACATCACCTTGACGAATGGAGCAAATCCGTTCAAAATGGTGAGGGTCGCCGGTTCAAATCCGGCCAGACCCATTTTTTTTAAACAAAAAAGAGGAGTAAAATGGCAAAGATAGATTTCAAGGACTATAAAACATACTTTATCATTGCGCTGTTCATAATCATCGCTTATTTCTCGTATCTTTTGATAAAACCGTTCCTTACACCTATAATCCTTAGCATGGTCATTGCGTACATTTTCTATCCTGTGTACAAGCACTTGTTGAAAGTTGTGAAAAGCAAGAATGTTGCTTCACTGCTGATGGCTATCGCAATCATACTGTTGATAAGTTTTCCAGTTTACTATGTTGCAAAGACCACCACTAACGAGGTTTTAGTTACTTACCTACTTACAAAGCAAAAACTGTCTGCAGGGTTTGGAGATTCAAAGTGTGATGACACATCTAACATGTTCTGTAACCTTGCTAACTTTGCAAACGATGCTTATGCAAATCCAAAGAACAAGTATTATGTCCAGACCGGGCTTGAGAAGTTAAGGACGTACACAGTTGACTTAACTACAAAACTTATTGTTGGCATACCAAAGCTGGCGCTTAACATTTTCCTTACATTCTTTATCCTGTTTTTCCTGTTCAGGGATGGTAAAGATTTGATGGCAAGGTTCAAGAATGTCCTGCCATTGAAAAGAAAGCATAAGAAGCGCATATTCATTAAACTTAACGAGACATTATATGCAACAATATTCGGAACGCTTATAACAGCCTTGATACAAGGAGCTGTCGCTGGGGTTGGTTATTACATGTTTGGTGTTACATCGCCTGTGCTGTGGGGGCTGCTTACCGCGTTCTTTGCGTTAATACCGATACTGGGAACCTCTATTGTATGGGTTCCGATGGGACTTTATTTTTTAGTGTCAGGTTATATAGACGGTAACGGAAGCGTGATTGGAAAAGGTGTTGGGATACTTGTCTATGGCGCGCTTGTAATCAGCTTGATAGATAACTTTGTAAGGCCTAAACTGATAGGTGACAGGGCAAAGGTTCATCCTGTCCTAGTACTGCTAGGCGTGCTTGGCGGGATTGCGGTAATGGGTATCACTGGAATCGTGATAGGTCCTATTGTTCTTGCGTTGTTTGTCACGTTTATCAAGATGTATGAGGGTAAAGAATGAAATTCAAAGTCAAGACGTGCGAAATCAGAGATTTCTTCGCCTTTGACTTTGAGGTGAATGTAGAATGAAATTCAAAGTCAAAGATTATGAAAAGCGAGTTTTCAAATCTTCCACACGGAGGGGATATAGATGAAATTCCGTGTGAAAGACATGGACATTGCAACAGGCGGTATTAAGATTGTTCTTATCAATGAGCACGATGCATCGTCAATGGACCTGCACCCTGGCGATAGAGCCAAGGTTAAGCATGGACGTTATGAGACAACTGCGGTAGTCGATATTGGGGAGAGCGAGAAAGCTGTTCCTAAAGGACAGATAGGAATTTTCGAGGAAGTACTTGATTTCCTGCATGCAAAGCATAAAGATACAGTCGAGTTGATGCTAGAGGAAAAGCCAAGGTCTGTACAGCTTATCAAGAAAAAGATGGACGATAGAGAGCTTAAGTATGACGAGCTGTACGAGATTGTAAAAGATATAACTGATTCTAAGCTTACTGATATCGAGATTACGTATTTTGTAGCAGCGTCGTACATGCACGGGCTTTCGCATAAAGAGGTTGTTGACCTGACAAAGGCGATGATTGACACAGGTGACAGGTTGAAGCTTAAACATAAACGTGTGTTTGACAAGCATTGTATAGGAGGGGTTGCAGGTAACCGTACAACAATGTTAGTAGTACCTATTGTCGCTGCTGCAGGTATTGTGATACCCAAGACTTCGTCTAGAGCAATCACGTCTCCTGCAGGTACAGCTGACACTGTTGAGGTCTTGGCTAAAGTAGACCTTCCAATGGAGACTGTCAAGAAGGTAGTTAACAAGACAGGCGCGTGCATGGTATGGGGAGGTGCAATAAATCTAGCTCCGGCAGATGATAAGATTATCGAGGTTGAGCACCCTGTCAGCATAGATGCCGAGGGGCAGTTGATAGCTTCGATCCTTGCAAAGAAAGGAAGTGTTAGCGCTACAGATGTGCTGATTGATATCCCTGTTGGTAAAGGCGCAAAGATTGAAAACATGAGGCATGCTGCGCATCTTTCCTATATGTTCAGGAAGATTGGGAAGAAGATTGGTATGAGGGTAAGGTGCGTTATTAGTGATGGTTCAGAGCCTATAGGCAATGGTATAGGTCCTGCTCTTGAGGCAAGGGATGTAATGTGGGTATTGTTGAATGATGAGAGAGCGCCTCTAGACTTAAAGATGAAAGCTGCTGAGATGGCAGGCAATATCCTGCAGATGGCTGGAAAAGGTAATGAGAAGACTGCTCTTGAACTGATAGAGTCAGGTGCTGCTTACAAAAAGTTTATCCAGATTATCAAAGCGCAGGGCGGTAAAGAGGTTAAGCCTGATAACATAGCAATAGGCGATGTGTCAGTGGACGTGATTTCTAAGAAAAATGGTAAGATCAAGCATATTGATAACAAGGCTATCTCGCGCATTGCCAGGTTTGCAGGAGCTCCTAAGGATAAAGGCGCTGGTGTTTATCTCTATAAGCATAAAGGAGATTCTGTTCGCGTAGGAGAGAAGTTGTTTACTATTTATTCTAAGAGTAAAGAGAAGCTGAGGTATGCTTTAGACGTGTGGAAAGAGTTAGACGGAGTACATATCAGTTGATGATGTTCGGGTTGTAGGTTCTTACGTACCTGTTAAAGAAGTCAAGGCCTTCTCTTGTAAG
>JAHWHD010000020.1 GCA_019323525.1 Candidatus Woesearchaeota archaeon | reverse complement strand
CCATTGACGACCATACGCCTAGCTTACGTTCAGCTATTAAGTAATCTTCAGCAGATTCTTTTCTAGAAGCAATGTATCCTATTACAATCATGGCTGCAAAATATGCTATGATAAGTATGAAGTCTATTGTTGCTAGTGGCATATGTGCTCGAAATATTTGTATGTTTATAAAGATTACCCTGTTTTATTCTCCCATCTTTTTCTTCTTGCAATATCTTTTGCACAGACTTTGTTATGCAAGGTATTGAACTCATCTACAAACTCTCTTGCAGGTCCGAGATGATGTTCGATGAAATCCATTGTCTCTCCAAGAGCATGAAGTCTACTAGATAAGTCCCTGATATCAGAACTTTCTCTTGAGTTAACTTTTACTGTGGCTGTGTAAGGAGATTCCCTTTCTACTTGTGGTTTGCGCCATCTTAATATTCTCTCTTGCCAGCTAAAGTCATTGAATCTTGTTGAACGTGACCATTCGCTGCATGTGCTGTTATTAAGTACTCCCTTTCTTGGGAACGTGATGATATAATCAGGGGTTATTATTGCGCAGTCGGGGAACTGGCATTTGTAAAGTGCCACATCAACCCCTCGAAGATCAGTAGCAGTAGCCTTGCCTATCTTTTCAAGAATCTCTTGCTCTCTTTGCCTTAGCAGTTCCATGTACTTCTCCCTCTCCATGATCCTTGCATCGCCTGGGAAATATAATGTGTGTTCGTTGTAATGGTCTCCCCTCTTCTCTCCAGACTGTCTTATTAGCCGCACCTTTCCGTCATTGCCAAGCCTATTAAGTGCAAGATAAATCGTTTCAACCTCTGATAAACATAAGCCTGGCTGATATTCATAAACCAGAGGTCCAAATCTATGTATTTCGCTTTTGACAAATTTACCTTCATCGTCCAAAGCGTTATCAGAAACTTCAAAGACAGCTGGTGCTGGCTGTTTATGGACACGAACCATAGGCACTCCAAAACTCGTAACTCCCATTATATTGCGTCCAATCTTGTACATTGAACCGTCTCTCTGGAACATTACTGGAGAATCTCCTTTTTTGCATAGATTACTAACAAGTTCGTCAACAACATCACAAGCATATACCATTGAATATCACCTTTTTAGTTATTATCTAAAGAACATACGATAAGGATATATTAAATATGTTATACTAGAATATCTATTTTCTGTTTTTCAGTCGTATTTAAAGCTTATCCGTCTCACTATTGAATCTCTGGAATGTATATATCTCATATTGGTAATGTATATATAAATTCTTAGCTTTATATATGGTGGAGGTCGGTATGCCAGAACTAATTAAGCCAAAGTATGAAAAACTTAAAGGTGTAGTTCTTGATGCAGGGGGTGTGCTTTTTGATGTGGGTTCTATAGACACCACTTACCGGGCACTTGTCAGGCATGTTTCTGACTTTTTCTATTCAAAGGGTTATGGCAAGGTTACAAGCGTTGTCAACCTGTTGATTGCAGAGGGCAAAAAGTTGAGCTATCTTCTGCCGCAGGTTGGTCTTGAGCGGTTGGTGTTTGCTGTAGTAGATACAATAGACAGGAACTGGGGACGGGTTCACAGTTTTGATGAGATAAAGAGGATGCGAATGCTATGTAGTGAACTTGAGATTATACTTAAACAAGCAGGTCCTGTCAACTTGCCTGAGTCAGTGCTGGGGTATGTTCAGAGAGCTCAGGAATATTATGATTCTTTAGAGATTCCTCCTGTATATGAACATACTAAAAACTTTCTTGAATACCTTTCAAAAAGCGGGTTGGACTTTGTCGTGGTGACTGATGCGCCGCGCGCTCCAGAAGAAATTAGATCTGCATTAAAGAGGATAGGCATACCACCAGAAAAGGTGATCCCTTCAATGGAGACTAAAGCACTGAAAGAGAGGTCTGACCTGCCTTATATTGCTGCAATCCTGCTGTTGCATGGAGGGCCTGAGTATTACAGGAAAAAAATCTTGCCGTTTGTTGAATTGTTCTATGACAGAAAGATTTTTGATAAGAGGACAATCGTGCAAGCTACAGGGATTGATATAGATCTCTTGGATGCTTGTTTCAAGAAGACTGCTGGTTTTTTCAATAACCCTATCGAGCACGAGAGAGCAACTCTTCTGGATATGCACTCTTATTATGTGGATACTTGGGAAGGTGAAGATAAGGAACTGGCTTATGGAAAGTATAAGATAAAATCAATCAAAGAAGCTCCTAAGAAGCTTGAGGAGCTTGAAGGAAGTTTATGACAACCGAACAGCCATTCACAGAACAGAGAACTTTAGAGATTTTGGTAGACGGGGCTCGCGAACAGTTAGACGATGCAAAACTTCATTTTGATGGCATGAATTATACTGACGCAATCCTCTCTTGCTGTTCAATGTTCTATATTGTTAGTACACAACTGAAGGATAAAAATCCAAGCCGCGGTTTGATTCATAGGGTTAATGAGTGTATGTCGGTGATAGGAACTTCGCTGCAGCAGCTTGTGAGGACTGGTCTGGACCAGGACGAGTACTGGAAGATACTTGGAGCTTTGGAGTTTCTGGATCATCCTGAACTATTGAGCACTTTAGGTATCTCGAGAAGGATCAGATCTCTCGTGCATGTATCTTTTGGAGACCTCTGCATGAAAAACCACGATTATGAAGGCGCGCAGATAAATTATCGCGCATCTTTAAACATCAAACCTTCAAGAGGAGATTCAATCAGGTATAGGTTAAGAGGCAGGTTCATTAAATCCAAGAAATCAGATTTTAATACTCGGTACAAGTTAGGTACAGCGTATCTCGAGGATGCAGAGGATACTCTAGACGAACTTAATGCTCAAATACAGAACCAGGACCCTGCAGATGCACACATGATGTTTTCAGAGGTCGAAGATAAACTCAACACAGCAGCCAAGGTTTTTGCTAAAACTATGGCTTCTGATAGACGTAAGAAAGTGCGTCGGGACGCAAAAGTTCAGCTGGGCTATGTTTTGCTTAAGCAAACTGAGCTGTATTCACAATTTCCACTTTTCCTGCAAGGGAAACATTCCAGGAGAAGGGCTTTGGGCTGCGCGCAAAGGGCTGAATCTATACTGCTCCAGGAATCTGTTCTCTACGCCAGGTCCAGAAGGCATAAGCGGAAACGTTTCGGAGATAATGCTTGCTTGTTCGACGCTTTTTCGCATGATGATATTGATTATTATCTGGGATGTTTATATCTTACAGGGCTTGTCGGAAACAGACGAAAAGCTGTAGCAAGTTTCTTGAGGGTTCCTGAGGCTAGTGTGTTTTTCAATGATGCGAGATTGAAGCTGGCTATCGCGTTAAGCACAAAGAACGGAAGACCTGTTTATTCTAGAGATGCAGTTAAAGAGTATAGAGGG
Organism: Candidatus Woesearchaeota archaeon; assembly: GCA_019323525.1. Classification (GTDB taxonomy): domain Archaea; phylum Nanobdellota; class Nanobdellia; order Woesearchaeales; family JAHWHD01; genus JAHWHD01. The sequence continues at coordinate 7,789 of JAHWHD010000020.1, read as the reverse complement.
GTGCTTGAAAGAGACCCTGGTAATCTTGAGGCGCTTGTAGGCATGGGAGACATGTGTAGGCTTGACCAGTCTTATGTTGATGCAATCGGCTACTACAATGCTGCGCACTCTTTATCAGATGGGAACAACAAGATGAAAATGCGAATTCTTATTGCACTGGCAGACTCGTACCATAATGCAGGCGACCTCGCAATTCCTATGCTGAAAAGGTATCATTATATGACATCTGCAAATATAATGAAGCTTCTTTTCTCAAGATTTGGTGATGCGATACATGCTGATAAGTTGATGGAGACCTGCGATGCTATACTTGACAGCCCGCACTCTGGTTTCAGGGAAAGGCTTGATGCAATGGAGATCAAGGAACGTTGCCTGCTTATGAAGAACCAGCTTGAGGATGCTATCGAGGTGGCAGACCATTCAATTGCAATTGATCCAAACAATCCTGCACCGCATTTTTCGAAAGGGCTTCTGCTATACAGGCTGGGCCAGTTTAAACAAGCTGCTGATTCTTTCTGGACCTCTGAAAGGCTTGGGTTTAAAGACGAGGATAAGCATCTGCAGAACCTTTGCATGCTTGGCTGTTCAAACATGAACCTGGGCAAGTTTAAGCTTGGACATAAGCAGATCATGAACGCTGTAATGCGTCTTTACAGAGAGAAAAATATCGATGAACGGTTTAAACAGGCTGACAATCCTGATCATCAGATACTTGACCTGGGTATAGGAGATTTTTTCTGGTTCAAGGTCAAGAAAGGTCACGGAGTGATGGAAGAGTTCGACAAGAACCTTTACATCTACCAGAAGCTTGACAAGAAAAGCTTAATATCTATACCTGTTGCAAGGCTTGCCCATAATGGCGAACCGCATTATGTTTGTTTAACATTGCACGGGCCATCGTATGCTGATTCTTTGATGTTTGCAGATGATGCTACAGTAAGAAGGTATGCAGTAAAGGCGATGGCTATTCTCGCCAGGCTGCACCATGAGCTCAACTTCAGCACTAATAGATCAAGCAAGAATGCGCACAAGGTCTTTGATAAAGAATCTACGATTCAAAGCGTAAGGCAGATCTGGGAGACTGCTGTATTTGGTGCAAAACGTTACGAGCCTTTGACTGAATTTACAAACTTGCCTAGAGATCATTGGACGTGGCAGGCACTCTGGAAGAAGGCAGGTTCTCTAGATGACATCCTATATAACCCTGAGATTAGAAATGATGTTATGATGTATGGAATCAACCAGGGAGATAGTCATTGTGGTAACCTGATGGATGTTAGTCTATATGAACTCGATCCTAAGACCAGTTCTGAGCAAGGGCCTTATGTGAGTTTTAAGGATAATGACCAGGCTCACTATGACCTCTTTTTCTCTGATCTATATGATTATCTTGAAGATGTAAGGAATGGTATTGATAGGACACATATTAACAAGCACGATTTAGTTAGACTTTATTTCTTGTTCAGGCAGGCTTTGATGCAGTCAAAAGAAAATTACAAGGAGATGCTGCACTGCGCATTAAACAAGGATCCTGCGTTCAGGATGTGGGTTGATCTATTCAGTGTCGAGCAGTACGTGCCTTTGTACCAGGTTTATTGTGTTGCGCGTGATCCAAAGACATTTGGAATGTTCAAGGCTTATGAGCATTCAAGGCAAAAAGCTCCAAACAAAAAGTTGCGGTCTTTATATAGGCATAAAGCATCACAGATGATTCGTAGCTGTCTAGGGGGTTTCAAGTATCTTGAAAAGAGCTTTGGTGATCCGAGTTATAGGGTGTTGAGAGAGACCTGGGAACAGCACCTTATAGCAGGAAAGCTAAAGAGATATTTTACTAAGTTCAGCAGGATGCCTGAGAGAAGCTATGATTCTAGTAAACCATATGAATCTTTGTTTAGTGCTGCATAGAGACATTTGTCCCTGCAAGCTCCATTATCATTACAACAATTACTGAAAGTCTGTTAAAGAAAGTGACATCGTGACCCTTTAACTTTTTTGATAGTGAGTTTATGTCGTCAAATATTGTTCTCCTGATTTTAAGAAGTTCAAGGGTTTTATTGTTCTCAAACTTGAACACCATCTCGTATAGAAGATGAAGTGATTTGTTCACATTTTCAAGCACAGGCAGAGCAACAGGGTTTATCTTTCTATTATCTCTCGCAATCTCGAGAGAGATGTACTCATATGTTTGAGCGATCATGTCAAGTCCAGAAATGAGATGGTAGAACAGCGCTGTTTTCCTGTAATCCTTGTGGCCTCTCTTGTTAAGCAGCCTTAGACAGAAATTAACAAACTTGTTTATTGTCCTGTACTTTACCTTTACATTATGAAGGCATTCGTAGTCAAGATTCTTGATATTTACATGCGTCTCCTTTGCAAGATCGGTCAATAATAAGAATATCCTTCTTAGGACATTGTCGAACTCGTGCTCAGATATCTCTGAAAGTTGCTTGATCACGCAGCTTTTGTCAGTATGCCTGATTATTTCTACGCCTATTAGCTCATTAACAGTGTCTTGGATTACGTTCAAAACTTTAACTTCCTGTTTCTTCTTAAGGTCTTGGGCTACAGGGTTATCGAACCTTAGCTCTATCTCATCAGCTCCGCTCCTGTAGAGTGCAAGGAGATGGTGCTGGATAAGGAACTTAGAAAGGTTTGTGATGTTAATGTTAACGCTGTTAGATGCATAATTCTTGTCAGAACTTATTAGCAGGTTTCTTCCTTGTTCGTTCATCTCAACCTCGTCGCCAGCTTTAAACGAGTATTTCTTGATCCATTTAGCGGGAAGAGTAATAGTATGCGTAGAATGGCCTTGTTTTATGATGCGCCTTTTCATTCCATCCCCCTAAACATATTATAGGTGTCTGAACTATATAAAACTTTCTGAAATCCCTAGTGAAATTAGTGAAACTATATCCTCTTGTGAATAAAAATATATTCTTACTGTGCTTATATTACATTAGGTGACACAAACTACAGGGGTGTTATACAGCAACAACAGTGATTTCTTCGAATTCGATACAGAAAATAAAATGTGATAATATGATAAAAATAAACCTTGGCTCAAAACTGGCACAGATCGCTTACCTTGGCTGGAGGTATAGGCGGGTCTCTAAAAAAACAGATGTTAGTTTTGATACCTTGTTGATAGGGTTTTATGGCAATGAACGAGCTAATCGTTATCTTGATTTCTATATTGAGAACAGTTTCAGTTATGGAATCAAGCATGTGGCAACAGAGGTTATTGATGACCTTGTATCTGAGAATCTAGACGGACTAGGGAGGTTAACAAAATGAGATATACAAATGTTCCTCTGCCCACGCCTGTGGTGCAGAAGATTGATCGGTTTATAGCAGAGGAAAAGAATGGTTTCAGGTCAAGACCTGATTTTATACTACATCATATCAGGATTGCTCTGGATAAACTGGAGGAGACTAATGGAGATAGAGTGTCCGAAGTGTGGGAGAAGTAGAATCGAGCTGCCTTTGACAAGGGGGAGCAATAAACAGTTGGTTGAGAGAGTAGAATTTTTGGAGCAGAGACTTTTTGACCTGGTTGAGGAAAATAAGGACCTGAGGTTGTTAATACAACGGTTGTGAAAAAATGCTGCTGACATTGTTCAAATCCCGGATGATTGAATTGGATGTGCTAAAGCCAAAGTTTGACAGCAAGAACGGTTTTATGAAAAGGATGAAAGTGGAGGGGAGCACTTTTGCAAGCTGACCTTGGAAAGCTGGTGAAAGATGGGGATTATATCAGTTATGGTAGAGAGGGTAACAGAACTTTTGATTGGGTGTACGGGGTTGGTAAGGTGTTGCGTGCTGACGCTTCTCTGCTCAGGGTTGACACATGGGAATGGTCTGGTACGTGCCTTGCTGAGCAGATTAATCTGGATACGATCTTGACATCTACATCTTCGGATGGCAACTGGACTAAAAAGGAGAAGATTGTTGATATAAACCAGTTCCAGTACGAGCTTGGTGATGCTCGCTTAAAAAGTGCATACCTGCTTGTGGAGGGGTGGCTCAAGTATGGATGGCAAAACCTAATGAAACTAAGCATGAAAGAACTTGAGGCTGATGTAAAGAGACGGCGCAAGGAGTATGAAGAATTTATCGCAGAGCACGGTACAGACGCGAAAAAGTACACGGATGAGCAGCTTGCGTTTTTGCTGCCTTATGAGTTTATAGCAAAGTACTGCAAGGAAAGAGGAATTTGAACCCTTTTTTTTAGGCTGATGGGTACGCAACCAGTACATGATAAAAAAAGCGGTGAGGAAACTTAGGTACCTGCTTAAGATGCGTCGCTTGAGGCGGCTAAGGAGGTACAGAATAGGGTGAAGAATGATGGCTACAGTTAATGAAGCGTATGAAAAGATTGATGATCTGGAGGAAAAGTTAAGGTCTGATCTAAGGAAAGCTTTCTTTTTATCACAGAATTTCCAGGCGTATGCTGATTATGCTGTTGGTTACTTAAGGGCGATAGGTAAAGAGGTTGACTATACCCTTGTAGAGAAGGCTGTGCGAGAGTCTTCAATGATGAGGAAAGTTTGGCAGCAGCTTGATAAAGTAAAATACAGCTATAATGACCTGGTTCGGGAAGTCGCGACGATAAGGCGCGATAGCATCGCAAAGTCCTTGGTTACTACAAATGGGGCAGATGATATACATTCTCTTAAAGACGTTCTGATCAAGTACGGTGTTGATCCTGAGGAGGATAAGATGTTCTCGAAAGCTACCTATATCATTGCTGAAACAAGAAAGAGCGATATCGAGAAAAGGTTCGGTCAGGAGCTTCTGCGAAGAGCTGAATGGATCATTCCGAATAATATGACTATCAACGACTTTGCTATTTTTTTGAAATCTGGGTATGCAAATAGTGCATTAAAGGAGGTAGAATCAAATGGCTGATAAAAAGAAATCCCTATTTGAACTTTTGAAAAAGAACTTTTGTTCTTTAGACGATATTGTGAGCGAGCTCGATGTCAGTAAGAAAGGGGCTAAAAAACTGATTTCTGAATTAAAGGATGAGGGTGTGAGTGTTGTCGATAGGAACGGTACGTATTTTATACAGAAGTTTGCGCAGGTTTCTGCTAGCACGTATAAAGCAGCGACTCTAGATGATGTTGTTAAGATAGCTATAGTATCAGACACTCATGGAAGTTCTGAAGCTACCAGGTACGATCTTCTTGAAAAGTTTTACCAGAAATGTAAGGAAGAAGGAGTTACTGAGGTGTATCATTGCGGCGATATCACAGACGGCATAGGTGTCTATAAAGGACAGGAGAACCAGCTAGAGGAGTGGGGTGTTGATAAACAAGCTGCTGCAGTGATAGCGAAGTATCCTAAGATAAAGGGAATAACAACTTACTTTATCACTGGGAACCACGACCTTAAAGCGCTTAACCAGACAGGGGTCGATGTAGGAAATCTGATAGTGCAGGGTACAAGGGTTAATGGCAGGAGTATCAAGGGCAGGGATGATATGGTCTATCTTGGCCAGTACTATGCAAGGATAAAATTTAAGCACGGTGCAAGCCTTGACCTTGTGCATCCCGACGGTGGCATAGCTTATGCCCGTTCTTACAAGATACAAAAGTACATAGACGCTCTTGAAGGCGGTTCAAAGCCGAGCATACTTGCACTTGGGCATTTGCACATAAACGGTTACTTCTGTTACAGGAACATACACGCCTTGATGGCAGGAGCGTTCCAGGACCAGAACGAGTTTCTACGTAGAAAAGGTATACAACCGAACAAGGGCGGCTGGATTGTCGAGTTCAAGATCGGAAAGGATGGCAGTATAGAATACTTCAAGCCGCAGTGGGTTGCGTTCTATGATTCAAAGGGTGAGAAAAAATGAGGGAATATTTTGTAACCAGCTATTTTAGGTCAGATGAAAAAAAGATAGAGCCAAAGTTTGGGTTGTACGACAGAGGTTTGCTGCGTCGCCTGAATACTGATGACTATAAATCTATCTGGAGGAAGGATGATGAGCCTAAGCGACAGGATTAGAAAGTGTTGTCTGGCAGGGGTTGTTGCAGCTTCTCTTTTTTTTCCAGCTCCTGCAGGAGCTAGATTGACAAGAAGGCCTGCTAGCAATAATGGTTATTTTAATTTTGTATACGGAAGCTTTGACAAGAAGTACGATAACCATAACATGTTCCATAAAGATTCTTTAGAAGAGATGCTCAATTCTACGCATAAGGTATACGGCCATATCACTGTTGAGGTTACGAGGTTTAGTTATGAGGGAAACAAGAGCAAGAAAAGTGTAACAGAGTCGATAAAGACTGCCACAGGAAGCGCTGTTGTTATTGAGAATGATAATAGAAGTGTCAAGCTTTTGACATGCAACCATTGTGTTACGCTTCCTAAGTTTAAGGATCAGTACGACCCGCAAAAGCGGCCCCTGGTAAAGTATAGGGTCAAGGATGTTCACTTTGTTCTGGAAGAAAAGGAATCTATAATTCCTGAGGCTTACCAGCCTTTGGTAGGAGTTGAAAGGTTTAGCACAGGGCCCGAGCTAAGGGTTATAGCTCGGGATAGTGCCCATGACTTAGCAGTTGTACAGACAAAAAAGAGGGCTGGTGATTGGATTAAGAGGTACAAGCCATGGAACAGGTGGGGCAACTCTTCTGAGCTCGAGCCAGGAGATTTTGTTTATGTTCTTGGTTACTCTAATGATAGGGGTAAACATCTGTTCCATGGATATATGTCCTCTGATGGTGTTGAAGCTTCAAAGAACGATGATTACTATTTCTATATCGACGGATCTGTCAACAAAGGCAATTCTGGAGGGCCTGTGTTTGCTTTAAGGGACGGCAAACCTGAACTTGTAGGTATCACAAGGAGCAAGATTCCTGACGGTATGGCTGGTGTTGTAAGGATTGATTATGCTAAAAAGTTGTTGAGGCGTGTCAGATTAGGAAGAATATTGAGGGGTAGAGAATATGAGTCTCGTAGATAGGCTAAAGAAAGCTGTAAAAGTTGGTGCTTTAGTGGGTTTGGTTAGTGTGCTGGCTGCTGAAGGTGCTTATTATTACAACACAACTCCAAAGCAGAGAGCGCAGCATGCTGCAGTTGTCAGAGAAGTTGCTTCTGTTGGTTATAATAAGGCAAAAACAGTTGCTCGCGGCGGCTTTAATCTTGCAAGAAACTATTTTGGTTCTGCTTTCGATGGTAAGTACGACAACCACAATCTCTTTTGCAGGGATAATCTTGAAAATCTGTTAAATCCTGTGCATAAAGTGCATTCTTATGTTGAGTGGGAGGTTCATGACTACAAATATAAAAATGACGGCGTCCATGTTGATGTTAAGAAGAAGAGTGATGAGGGACACGGTTCTGGGTTGGTTATAGATAATAACGGAGAGCGTCTAAAGTTCCTTACATGCAACCATGTCGTCGCTGTTCCTGCTCCTGTAAAATGGTACAGGAACAAGAGGCTTGTCAGGGAGATCAAGAACGTGAGGGCCAGGTATACCCTTGTCCAGGCGAGTATAAGGGTGCCTGTTGTAGCTCCGCCGTTCTTTGGATCTAAAACAATACATTTTGGTCTTAGTTTGGACTGTGTTGCTAGGGATGCAAGAAATGATCTTGCTTTGCTTGAGACAAGGTTAAGCGACATTAACAGGATAAAGGCATATAAACCTTGGAAAAGTTTCGGCAGTTCTTCTGAGTTAGAGCCGGGAGATTTTCTTTATGTAGTCGGTTTTCCCTATGAGTTTCGAAGGCAGCTCACTCATGGAAGGATTTCTTCTAGCTATGGTGTCATTTCTTCTGCTGATGT
>JAHWHD010000002.1 GCA_019323525.1 Candidatus Woesearchaeota archaeon | reverse complement strand
TTGCAGAGATATCATCGTCTGGGAAATCCTGGTTCACCATTCTACTCACCTTTTTGTAAGAATAAGCAACAAGTACACCAACTAAAACAATAACTATCACTAGTGCGGCAAGCGCATGCAAAGAATAGTCCTTTTCATGGTCAGGAAAATCGACAATGTCAATCTCCTCTTCCTCAAATTCTGGAAAAAGTATAAGGTCAAGCACAAAATCGCCATTAGAAACTATCGAGATCGTTTCTGTAACTGCATATATCAGAGATCCATCCTCAAAATACTCAACCCTTATTGAATAATCGCCTTCACTTACTTCAAAACTGTAATCGCCTTGCTTTGAAATATAAACCTGTTTAGGTTCGGTATTTATCTCCACTCTTGCATCAGGCTGCGGGTTTAGAAAAGGATCATAAACTGTGCCGTGTAAAGTCGCACCAGCCACTAGATTCACGCACAACAATATCAAGATTCCAAAAAAAAACACCTTAAGATTCATACAGCATGCAATAATTATAGAGTATAAAAAGCTTTTGTGTGGATAAATAAAGCAGAAAAGACCAAAAACAGCCTTATTTAAAATAAAAAGAGAAATTAAAGAATCTTAAAGGTTAAGAGCAATAAATAAAGCTTCACACCAAACACTTTAGAAAGCATCTTTATAAACTAAGTTCGCCATACATATCATTGTAAAGGCAACAGACCTGTTGGGCTAGCAGGGATATTGTCAAGGAGGCTGGTTTCAGATGATTAAAAAAATACTAAGGACACTGGACGAGATAATCTTCAAAGAGGTCCAGATAGATGAATCAGCCTCCTACTTATTCATGATAAAATTATGTGGAGGTAGCAGAACATGAAAAAAAGTATTGGAATATTATTAGTGGCGCTATTAGTTATTAGCATAATACCATTAGTTACAGCTGAGAACGGAGAGATTAGTGAAGATTTAGAAATTGAAGAAGTAGCAACAAATACAGAAAAAGCAGAATGCCTTGACAGGCTAAGGGAACGTTTTCCAAAGGTAAGCGATGAACGTCTTGAGCGTTACTGTGTTGTGCGTGAAAGAGTCGGAGAAGACCTTAGCGAGCTAGGTGAAAGGATAAGATCAAGACTTGAAAACAAGATTGAATCTCTTAAACAACAAAGACAGGAACCTGCATTCAGCAAGTTTATGTTCAAGAATGAGTGGAAAGCAAGAGAGATTTCAAAAGAAAAAGCTGAGAAGGCTAAAAATAGGTTCACTGAAGCTAAAAATAACTTTACGAATGCTAAAATTATGTACAACCGAGCAAAAACTAATATGGGAGACATAAAGGAAAGGAGACAGGTTTGTCTTGAAGATGAAGAAAATGCAGAATGCAAGCAAGTTAAGACTCACACAAAAGACTTCCTTTCAAAATCATCTGACATGGTTCTTACGCAACTAGAAAAGCTTCTCGCAAGCATTGAAGAATCTGAAGACCTATCAGAGGAAGAAGCTTCTGATATGGTTGCAGATATTAAAGAGGCAATTGAAAAAGTAGAGGATATCAAAGATAAGATTGATGCATTGGCTGATGATTCTGCCAAATCCGAGATAAACGAGCTAGCAAAAGAGCTGAGGGATGCATGGAAAGATGTTAAGCCTGACATGAATATTGCAGCAGGAAAGCTTGTAAATGCAAGAATAGGAAAGACTGTTGCTAGATCAGGGCATCTTGAAGCACGGCTTGAACTTGTTCTTAACAAAGCTGCAGATAAAGGAGTAGAGGTAACAGACCTTGAAGCTGAGATTGACGCATTCAATGCAGAACTCGAAGATGCAAGAGCCAGGTACAGGGAAGCTGTTGACAAATACAAGCAAGCAAGAACATCTGGAGACGTTGATGAAGGTGTCAAAGAAGCAAAGCAAGTGATGTTAAAGGCACAGGAAGCATTAAAAAAAGCGCATGAAAAACTTAAGCAGGTCATGACCCAGCTAAGAGCGAATAATGCCACTGGACTGCTTAACGAAGTGACTGAAGAAACAGTTGAGGAAGAACTTTCCTGATTTTTCTTTTTTTTCTCTTTTTTGGAAAGGTTTAAATAACAAAATAAACAAATAATCGATAAAGGTGATGCCAATGAAAAGAGTTATTGCGCTTGTCCTCATACTGATGCTTGTGTTTATTGCAGGCTGCGGAAAAAAAACTGTTGAACAGCCTTCAACTCCTGATACTGCTCCAGAAGTTGCGCCGGAACATGTTCCAACTACTGAGCCAGTAGTTGAAGAGACATTAGATATAGGAGATCTATCTGAGATTGAAACATTAAACACCGAACTTGATTTCTCAGATTTAGACGAACTTGATTCAGCACTTGACATAGAAATATAAAAAAAATAAAAATATTTTTTTTATTCTACTTTTTCTCAGCCAGTTCATAGATAACCTTAAGAGCTACTAGTAAAGCAGCAGGCCCTACAAATGCAGCGATATTATCCAGCACAGACTTCAACGGCGCAACCAAAAGCACGCCAGGCAAAGCTGCTGAGAACAAAAGCAAAGCTACACTCGCTACCAAGAACGACTCAGACTCTTTCTTTGTAATGTTAAGCAGTCCTACGATCAAACCCAGAATAACAAGTATCCACGTAACTGTCGTGGTAGCTGCTACTGTACCAGGTTCAGTTATTGGCAACAACCCTGTCACCAGACCAGCGATAACTGCCAGTGCAAGAACCACTAAAAATGCATAACTGCCAACCTTCTTGTGCATTAATACCCACCTCCTTTTAATTCAACAATTTAGTAT
>JAHWHD010000086.1 GCA_019323525.1 Candidatus Woesearchaeota archaeon | reverse complement strand
ATCATGAGCAAAAAAGCCATCAACCAAATAAACATAAAAAGATTAGAGGACTTTGCAAGAACACTTTTAGTAATGCATGAACAGAGTTGCATTGAGGCTCGCAGTTTTGAACGCTTAGAACAATGGCACAGACTAAAACCGCGAAGACCCAGTTTAAGAAGACCAGGAGCTACCGAAGTTGTTGAGTTCTCTGCGCATTGTCCCTTGTTAGGAAAAATATATGAAGACGAATATGGAATTTTCAGATGCTCAAAACACTCTCCTGAAGAACAAATCTCATCAACCACTGTGGCAAGACAGCTCGGCAAGATTCCTGAGTATCAGCTAAACTCCCAGCAAAGAGCTGTCAAGATTTATATTCAAGGATGCCAGAAACTCAACTATCACATGACAAGATACCCTCTTGCAAAAGATGCAAGAAAATCTATTGAAAGGTTTGACGCAAAAAACAAAAGGATAGAGTTTAGAAACGAATATGCAAGATACTCTCAAGAACTCAATAACCATCAATTAGCAAGGATTGATGCAGAGAACATTGGAGTTCTAGGTCAAAGCAATTTTCACGTTTTCAAAACAGAATGGATTGACGGCCAGTACAGAATAACAAACATTCAACAAAGACAGAAGCAACCACTACCAAAACCCAAATACAGTTATACAAGACCAGAAGAAACAGTGGCTGCATTTGTGAACGGTTTTAGAAATAATAACATGGCATACCTGCGAGACGCATGTTTAGGAGAGATGACAACACTAATAGAGAACAGTTTTGGATATAGTCACCTAAGAGAGTTTTTTGCTGATAGTCGCCTTAAATTCGTAGGCAGACGTAGTAATCACAGTACGCTTTTCTTTGGTTTCACCAGCTACGAACTCAACCCTAGAAACTTCAAAAGAACACCTGCAAAAATGAGTTTAGTTGTTCGAAAGATAAGCGACAAATACAAAGTAATAAGAATAAACTCTATGTAGTCTTCTTCACTACGCCAGCTTCAACATCCAGGTTAATCACGGCTGCCAAATAAACAGTAGTTCTTAACTGCTCCTTTAACTCTTTTGACAAGTCAATCGCATTCTTCTTTACAGCTTCAGATGGTTTGGTTTTTTGGAAGTAAGTATTCTTATAGAAACCTTCCACCAAAGGTTTTAGTGAATCCTTCTGTTGCTGGTTTAATTCAGCTCTGCTGTAAAGTTTCGTTGTAACCCTTAAAGTTCCATCTGCCAATGGAAAGTCTGTTTCAAACTTATACTCTGGAAGTTTTGCTCTGCATTTTGGTCTGTAATATGGCGAACCTTGGTTGAAAAATTCAGGTCCATGCTTTCTGTAAAAAGAATACTGGTCTTTATAATCTCTAATCCAATTTATGCCTGTTGTAAACACAACAGGACAGATATACTCATCAGCCCATTTGTAGAAAATAAACTGGTTATGGTCGCTAAGCATCGTATACTTATTTTGATCATCAAAGTCAGCATCAAAAGCAACGTTCGGCGCGCTCCCGAGATTCTCAATATCAACCCTGTTCATTAAATAAACAGGGGCTACTTTAGGGTCAAGATTTGGATTAAAATAATTCTCAGGGAATACACTGCAAACCTTTAGACCACTGATAGGTTTAGTCTCGATTAATACAGACCTTGCCTGCATCAAAGAGAACTCCATATTATTTGTGAGTTGTTTCATCACAATAGAATGCCCCTTTTCTAATGGCGCTGAGTCAATAGTTATAATACAATCCACATCCTTACTCTTTTGATACACTTCAAGGGTATTCTTAAGGGTATTGTAAGTATCCTTGATATTCTTTGGAGCCTCAAGCTTCTGTACAGGTGATTTTTCCTGGCTTTGCAGAGGCATGAACTTAGCTATACTTCTTGCAGTTTCATTAGTGATGTACCCTGCTCGAACTAAAAGAGCATCATCGCTTGTAATAAAAATATGGATCATCAGAACTAAAAAAACCAAACTTATTGCAATCCCTACAATCACACCTAAACCTTCTCTAGTCTGTCCTTTTGCCATTATTAAAACCTAAACCAAGTACTAAAAAATTCTGAAGCAGTATCAGCAGCTCCTTTTGAAAAAAACATGATCCATAAAAGCAATGCAATCAAAAGTATAAAACCGATTATATGATACCATGCAAATTCAAAACCTTGCTTGTTCATATTCCACTTGCCTCCTTTTCAATCACACAATGTTCAGATAGCTTACCAAGTTCATCGATTAAAATTGAGTTTCTAGGTCTCTGCGCAACATACGTATAAGTGCTCCTGATATAATTGACAGTAGCTGAAGAGATACAGTCTGTATCGGTCTGGGTCAAAAAACTCTCAGAGGCAAATGCAATTGCATATGTTGGCTTTTTCTCAGTCAGCTTTAGATTCTCAGGATATCCTATAAAGCCATGTTTTTGAACATAATCCAACACATTAATGTTATTCCCAGAACCTAAATCATAATTTAATGTCTTTAACTTTATCCTAAGCTCATCCATATCAATCGAAGATTCGTCCTTGATATCTTCGATATTCACAGTATAGCATATAAAACACCTATCATGATAATTCTCATAATCCGCAAACATTGTATGATACTGACCTTCTAAAAACTCCTCCCAGCATTTTGCGATCAATGCAGCAAACTCTTTTTCAATTTTATCTCTATCACCTTCCAACTTCTTATCCCAGGTTGTACAAGCCAAGGGCCCTAATGGAACATTGATTGTACCGCATTTACCAGAGGGAGTAGCTCCAAGCTTTGCCATATTCGAAACCCTAAAGGCGTTACTTGCCTTGCACGCCTCAAAACTAGTCTTTTCAGGAAGATCCTTAGTACATCCTTTTATGCCAATAAAGACAATACCAATAATAAACAAGACCGCAAGTATATACACAAGTTCAGTAGGAATTGCCTGAGCTTTAGCCAATTGTAGCCACCCTCTCTTTAATCACATAAAATATAATAAACAAAATAGCAAGAGTAATTATGACTACCCAAATTACTAACATCATTGCAGGGCTCGTAGCACCCTTCTTCATGTTACGCTCAACACCTTTACACAACATTTCGTGTTTTCTCCACAGTCTGTATTCTTTATCTCAGCTGAGCCAGCATCACAAGTTGACTTACACTCGCCTCCGCGCAAACTACAGCTGACAAGCTCCTGTCCGCTCTGTCTGATATACTTCACAAATATCAAGCTAACTACAACAGCAACGATTAGAACAAGAACTGCAATTATTATCACATTTAATGGTAAACCCTGGGCTCGTCTCATGTTTCAACCTCTTTTATGAGTTAAGTATTATATATAGTGATATATAAATGTTGTCCTAAGAGCATAGAAAACAATAAATATGAAAATAACATTCATTGTATAAATGAGAGTAAAAACATTTATTGCACTTGCCGCAATGCTTGGATGTATTGGGTGCGGAGATGTCCAAGTAAAAATTCCTGAACCTGCAAAAATGACTGTTTCTCAAGACAAAGAACAAGAGATAATACGCTCAAAACTATACACCCGGCATGATTTACATTGCGGAATAAAGATGTTCTGCAGAGATTACAAAATAGATGACAAATACCAAGAGTATTGCGAAAATCCTACGAATCAACTCATCGAAAGGCTAGTTAAGGAAGGATATCTAATAAAAAAAGAACCGAAAAAACCAAGAAAACTAGACGTAAGCGTACCAACTGGAAAAGGAACTCCAAGAATCGATAAAACAGATTACATAGCAAGACACATTGGTCGTTTCTGGAACAAGAACGCTCCTGGCAAGTTCCATGCAGATTTCTTAACGTTCAAAGAAATGCAAGGTTGGTTCAGGTACAGCGACCCTTTACCCCGGCTACGTTTCAAATACCCTGAACGCAGGCCTGGTTTTGTAAGAGATGTTTGCGTATCTGATAAGTACCCTACACTAAGCACATTTCCATTCACACACGATAATAAAATCTACCTTGGAGCTGTTTGCGACAAACAATTTCTTGAACACAGAGGAAAAGTATTTTACAAAGGTAAAAGAATGATGTTCTCAAATGCAGAAGATAAGGATCCTAGACTCTTTGTAGGGTATCTGGAACTTTCTGATAGAATCAGTGGACTTGAGACAGGGTACAATACAGAGATTCAAGGAAGAGGCACAATCTCAAAAAGTACGATGTATTTGCATATTAGATTACAATAAAAAAAAAACAGAAATTTTACTTCCAAACACAGAATGCAAAGTTATTGCACCTGTCCTTGTTTGCTTGCTCAGTACTTGTAGAAAGCACACTATTTGCACACGTATCTATCAATGACTGTACCTGCAAATCATACTGCGACTTTGCTTGTAACTCAGAAAGGTCTACTAGTCCTGCCTTGATATTACTTAAACCTTGCTTGTTAGGTACGCATTTAGACGAACTTAGAGCCTGTACCCTGAACAATTCAGTATCTGTTACCTCTCCTAGTTCTCTTTGGAATCCACCAAGCCTACCAGTAAAAATAGCAACCAGTACTACAAGCACAATCAAGGCAATAGCTGCAATAATTATAACATTCAAAGAAATTCCTTGACCTTTTTTCATTTGATTCACCTCTTTGACACCTATAAAATATTAATTGCCATATATAAATCTTTCTTTAATTTCAAAGGACTTGTCCTTTGAAGTTGAAAAATGCCTTTTTGCATTTTTCTAATTTCAACTAAGTACAAATATCAAGCTGCAGATTCAAAACATCAGGCGGTAGAGGAATAAATGATATTCCCGATACTTTGGTACCTTTGCACTCCTGTTCTGCCTCTGTGTTTGCAATCAAAAAAGATTCATCGCCAGAACCTTCATCATAAAATATGGGTGCTCGTTCAAGGTTTGTTGATTTATAAATCTTGAAATAGTATGTGTGGCCATACTTTCCTAAGAGCTCATCAAATATATCTTCTTTGATTATTTTTTTTACGATTCCACAGGTTTTCAATGATTCAAACTCTCCAGGGCATCTTATACCGCCACCAAGAGCACAGTCCCTAATAAGGTCTGTGATGTCAAGATTCTTGCCGCAAACGTCGCCAGGATCTACATTCACATTCAACATATAAACCACAATATTTGAAGCCATCTCTTTATTTATGTAAGAAGAAGCCTGTCTTGCCTGCTGCTGCGGCCTGACTATTACCCATCGTATCATGAAAAGCATTCCGATAACCAGCAATATGACTATAACTGCAAGACCAAAAACCTCCATCTGCCCTCTTTTTGGAGATTTTCTCATGAAAATACCTCCACTATCAGTAAACCAAAACTATACCTTTCGTTTACCTCGTCATATAATAGAACCGGAGTCGGATTAGAAAGCCTCCTGTTGAATGCTTCTGGGACGTTTGTGTAAACATTCCATTCAGGCGCTTCCACAGTTTCACACTCCTCGTCTGCGATTGTTCTAGTTTCTGGCATGCCAGTAACTTCATGAGTGAGAACTGGCCTACAAACGCGGCGCGAAGCAGGATATATCTGTTTAACTGTCACATTACTATACCCAAATATATCATAGTAGTAAGAATTGAAAGCAGGCTCCCCTATGCGGAAGATTAACCCCTCTTGATCAGTAAAGGCGTTTAGCCTATAGATATCTATACAATCCTGTTCGCCAGAATCTGAAACAAGAGGTTTTGAACATTGTATTTCAGGCATGTTAGCAATCCGTTTACTTGTTAGCAAAGCATCCTGGCCAACTTTCTCAAACGCTTCAAATTTTACACTCTGCTGTTGAACCCGAGTATAAAAAACAAGACCAACAACAACTAAAACAAAGAAAATTACCAAAATCCCGATATTCTCAGCCATCTTAATTTGTGATTTTCGGTTTTTCATATTAGCAAAGATAATTACAATTTAGTAAAGTAAAGGACAACCCTCCCTTATCAAATCGTTGTTATAGTTTCTCAAGTTAATGGCTGAAGAGTGAGTCGTTGAAACACAAGCAGGATCAACATCTTGCATACACTCCTCAGAATAATCTCTAAGATCTAATAAAAGATTGTATACAGAATCATAAATATAAGGGCAAGCTGACGCTTGATCAACGGAATTTGAAAGTTCCATAATCCTTAACAGATTTACAATAGTAACATGATTGAGCCTTTCATAAGCTTTTTTCATGCCGCACTCAAAATTATCAATGTTGTCTGAGAATATCGCAGCTAACAAGTCAACCTCATTTACATAGCCAGACTCTCCAGCAGAAACAAAATCATTTCCTTGCTTTGTATAAAACTCTACAATTTTGCTGTTTGTAAAAACCTTTAAGGCACTCACGTCCTCATCCTTGTAATCATAAAGTGCAGATGCGAGATCAATATCAGTGTCGACAAAAATAAACCTTACTTTTCTGTCGTTATGGTCCAATATTGTTGAGCTAGGCGCAATAAACTCTTTAGTTACATTATCAGGCATCTTATCAAATATATTCTGTGCTTGAAGACCAATACCAACAACATAATACCTAACCTCTTTTGTAGTAATATACAAAAAGTTCACAGCCCTGAAAGGCATATCCCACTCCAAGCTCGAGATATCTGCTGTAGTGCCGTCCAATATGCTCGGTGCAAATGCAGGAAGATTGCCTAAAGCCTTTGCAGGGATATCTTCAGTACCAGAGCATCTGTACTCTTGACAATCAATTTCAATTATTTGCTTTGGAAGATCCAAGGCTTTCTGAGTGCCTGCACTTTCAGCCACTAACGAGAATGTAGCGTCTAAGTTATTAAGAACAGAACCGCAATACTTGGTTTCTGAAACAGACCTCTGTCTCAAAGCCAAGCCTGCAAAGAACAAAAGTATTATGGCTCCTGCAATCAATACAAAGATCCAGTTGAACTGGATAGATACTTGAGCATTTTTTTGTTTCATTGTGCACAATTGGGGTCATTCAGGCTACATCCTCTGACATTTACTAGACCTCTTGCAGCCCAGTCAAACCTTAACCTTAATTTTCCATCTACGAGTTCAAAGCATTGAAAATCGTTCTGCACCTTTATATTCCCTATATCTGCAAAAGGTTCTCCTACCTTATCAACCAAGAACATGTTACTTTCTGAACCTGCCGCTACAGCGCTATAGATTAGCGGATGTTCTAATTCAAGCAAACTCTGGGGTGGCTGGGCCATGTTAGCGGTAGACAGTAAACAAACTTTCGAATATTTTGGAGGAAAACTATAATCTTCAATCCGTACATCGCCAAAAGATACTGCCACACTATTTACAGTTCGTTGTAAATCTGACCTCAAAGTAACAAACTCCGCCTCTTGGCCTCTTTCGATAAAAGTTCGTACAGCCCTGTACCCGAATATAAGTATCAAAGCAACTAAAACAATTGCGACTATATAGATTAACAAATGCGTCTGCATCTGAGCTTTCCTACTATTTGGTTTATTATTATTTGAAATCTTAAAGCCCAGTCCATTCATTTTCCTAACCTCAACTCGTATAACACATCAGCAACATCGCCTTTCGAGATAACAGACTGATCTGCAAGTTTAAGTAAGACCTGTGAAACCTCATTCTTTGATATTTTCCCTGAATCTAGAAGATACCTTAGTACTGCAGCAAACACGTTCTTGACTTGCTTTTTAGGAGCTTTGATTGAAGCCAGCATCTTAACTATATCTCCTTTTTTGACCTTTTTCTTTGGAACAAACCGCTCCAATTCATCTAATGCATCCTTTCCGATTTTTTGCTCAAACCTGGTTGACAATTGTTCCCAGACATCGTCTACTTTTGCTTTAGGAAGCTCGCTGAAAATCCCTTGCTTCCGCATCTGCGCAAATTTAGCAAGCCTGTCAAACTCGTCCTTTGTAATCTCCTTCGTCTTTCCAATCTTGCCTAGTCTCGCAAAAAGATCCTTTTCCTTTCCGAGTTCACTCAATCTAGTAAACATGTCCTTTTTTTCAAGAACAGCAGGCCTAATCCCGGGTGCAACCTCTCTACCTGCAAACCTAGAAAATATTCTAGACCTCTGTTGCGAAGCTACAAGACGCCTCTTCTCCATCTCTCTCCTAGCAAGCATCTCTCTCTGTTCTTCCAAAGAAGGCACTCTTCTCGCAGGATACAAGGCCTTTCTTTCAGGAGCAACAGGCGTAATAGGAGGCTGCGAAGGTTTCTTCTCATGAGACAATACTTTAGTATATAGTAAGTAACCTGCACCCCCGAATAATAAAACAACACCCAATATTAAGAGCATAAACTGAACAAACCTTAATGGACATCCCTTGTCATCTACTTTAACTTTAGGTTTTGTATCTGGGCAAGCATCAATGTTATCCTTCACACCATCAGCATCACTATCTTTTTGAGAAGCTGAGCACCCGATTGCATCAACACTTTCTCCAGTAGGAGTATTAGGACACTTATCATCTAAATCTTGGACACCATCATTATCAGAATCTACATAAGGCACACTATTTGCATCATTTGGGTCAGTCCCGTGTTGGTATTCGAGAAGATTGATATATCCATCACCATCATTATCAAAATTAGCATCAGCAGGGTCATCCGGGTCAAGGTTATAACGCTCTTCCCAGAAATCAGGCATCCCATCATCATCAGAATCGACATAGCATCCAGTGTCATCCATGTATGTCGAGTTAAGTCCTGGTTCAGAATCAGGGCACTTATCATCGATATCCCTTATACCATCGCCATCTGTATCCCTTTCAGATATTCCACACCCATTCTGATCAACATCATAAATCTCCTCTGTCTTTGTAAAAGGGCACTTATCATTAACATCAGGAATGCCATCACCATCTGAATCTACCAGTGTCAGCCTAATCTCCTCTTGGCCAGTTGCAGAGTTACCGAAAGTGTCAAAGACCTTGAAACAAAAAATGCCATCATAAAGAACCTCTACAGGCCCTATGTAAGACAGGTCAGGCGTGCACGCGCCGGTTGTATTGAACTTGATAAAACCATACTTTGCACTATCCATATCGCACCCAGTATCATCGCTGCAGTGCACTGTTACATTTGCACCGTTCTCAGTCCTTACAAACGTAACCCAGCCCCGCGGCGGCTCGCTTTCCTTGCAGTAGACGCTAGTAACATTCCTGGCGACTATTGCAGGACTTTCGAATTTATCCCTTCCAGCCCATAAACCTGCTGCATTCATCACATCTACCTTAAAATAATAAGAACTCCCGATTGAAAGGTTAAGGTCATCTCCATTAAGATCCTTATCAACACTAACTTTACTTGAAGATGTCTGTGTCCAGTTAACTATAGTGTGTCCTTGACTATCAAAAACAGCGTATTCGTATCTATCTATAGGGGATTCAGGATCTGAAGCCTCCCATTCAGCCTCTAACTCCCAGTCACCCTCTTTACCGCAAGTCACAGTTTTTGTTTTATTAAACGAAAGTTCAGTAGGTGCTGTTGTGTCGATTGTAAACCCGTAATTAAGCTCTTTTATACTCTCCTGGGATTGACATCTGAACCTCACAGTATGCGCACCCGCTGCAAGATCCGACGGGTGCTGTTTCACATGAATCTTTGGAAAGCCGATCTCCTGGAAGAGTTCCTCTGACCCGCCATCAACATAATATTTACAACGCGCTCCCTCGGTTGTTGTGATATTAAACGTGACCTGCTCTGTAGAAATGTATTGCTTGGGCTCGTTGACTATGATGGTCATCTCTAGACCAGGATTAACTGTAAACTGGACTGTTTTTCTCTGGCCAAGTTCTGCCAAGTTCTTACATTCAACATAATAAGTATAAGTTTGAGGGGGATTGGCCGGCAGAGGTACAGTCACCTTTTGGATATGTTCCTTTTTAAATGTTGAGGCATTCTCAAAATCTTCGCGATCAAAATACTGCATCTGGCTCCAAAGATCATCAATATTAGAATACTTGCAAACTACATCCTGATTTGAAGAAACCACAAAATCAGTTGATGCAGTTCCTCCAATATCTTCTTCAACTACAAGCGAAGGTTGGGGTACTGCTGTGATTGCTGGTGCCTCAGAAAGCACCATCAAAATAAACTCTGCAGGTACTTCTGTGTCAGCATCGTCAACACATTTCACATAGAAATACCTAAAATCCTTTACAGCAGTATCGAGCTTATAATCCCTTATAATGTGCGTATGCCCAAGATCGACTGTCTCGTCAAAAGGTTTCATCTTTCCTATTAAGAGAGAATCTATAGGCACCGGGTCCTCCCAAACAGAATAATTGCAGTAAGCAGCTTTGTTAGTTCTAACAACAATATCAAATGTCGAAGTTGGAGATACACCGTGGCTTGGATCAATTATCTTAATGACCGTCTCACCTGCCAAAACCTGAAACTGAATTTCGTGAGTTTTAGAATTACCTAATAAATCCTTTGCCTTTATCTCAAAAATGTAAACTCCGTCAGATAAAGATTTCGAAGGAGTGAAATTAAAGCTATAATTATCTGAAGATTCCCAAGTAGTTCCTATATATTCGGAATTCTTGATAACAGCACTTTGTATTATTGCTTCCTCATCAAACTTAACAAATATCCTTGGAGCATCATAAGAAATGGCGATTATTGCGGCATAACAAAATGTTGGAACTAGTAAAAAAATAGCCAAGTATATGAATAGATTCTTTGTCTGCATTTTATCATGGTTCAGATATTAATGTCTGTGTCGCGTGAGGTGCCCTTAAATCGTATATTACCTTGAACTCGGTCACTTCTACGTTTTTAGCTGTATCGAACGCTTCTAATCTTACAGTGTTCACAAACTCTAGACCCTGGCCGCCTAACAAAGGTATTTCAATGGTGTAAGTATTTGCTGCAGTATCTATTGATGCTTGCAATGGGGCTCGTGCAGGGAACTTGTAAACTATATTTGCTATGTCTGAAGTTACGCCAATCGAACTAATGTTGCCGACAACAGTGACCACAGGGTCAGAGGTGTAATAAATCCGCTCACCATCAACATCTCTAAAGTAGATGTTATCGGCAATTATCTCTAAAATGC
Organism: Candidatus Woesearchaeota archaeon; assembly: GCA_019323525.1. Classification (GTDB taxonomy): domain Archaea; phylum Nanobdellota; class Nanobdellia; order Woesearchaeales; family JAHWHD01; genus JAHWHD01. Next base: position 9,708 of record JAHWHD010000086.1, on the reverse strand, counting down.
CAATATCTGGAGGAGTATTATCAACTGTAAATGTGCCTACTAGCGTCTTTGAATTATTGGCTCTGTCAGTCATCGTAACATTGAACTCATAAGCACCTTCAGGAAGTTCTTCTGGAACAACCCATTCATAAGAATGATAATTGCTATTTTCTCCCAAATCAACTGATACAAGAGGCATCAGAATTCGCACGTCTTGGAGTTCTAAGTAAGACACCGTATCATACTCCTCGTTTAAAGTGAATGCGTCAATGTTAAATGAGACGCCCGACCTAGTGGTATGCGAATAATCAAGATTAACCTCAGGCTCAACCGTATCGTATACAAACTCAAACCACCATTTACCAACAACATCAAAACCTTGCTTGGCAGCTTCTACACTAACCCTGTACTTTCCATCATCATTTTCTGAAATTTCAGTAATGTTACATTCAAAATTTTTGAAATCAGAAGTCGAGCATTCCCCTAAACTTGTTGTAAAATAATCTACATCGACAGGCTGTGCAAATCTTAAGTAATACCTTTCAGGCAAATTTTTCGTGAACCGCAGATCTCCATAAACCAAAGCATTAGCGAGTTGAAAATAAGGTGTTGAAGGAACATCAGTATTTATTTCAAAAGACCAATCTTTTGATACTTCATTACCCGCATTATCTTTAACACTAAAGTTAACAGTATGTAACTGCTCAGCTAACACTTGAGCACCGCCCCCATAAGTAAAATGCCCGTATTCATAAGACTCGTCAAATGTTATCTTTGTATCGTAATAGTACTTTTGGACATCATCAATTACATAAACTGAAGTTGATGCGTCAAATCCTGAACCTTGCAAGAACTCTGTTGCATTGAGAAATACGGACACTCTTTGGTCATTTATGACCCAACCATCCTTAGGACCATAATCAACTATTTGTGGAGCTGCCTTGTCAAGCAGCAACTGGTAAGATACCTTACCTGAAGGATTTCCTGCAAAGTCGAGGGCATAGGTGCTCATGTTAATATCGCCAGTGCTTATACTGGCAGTAGCTCCTCCTGGAAGCTCAAGAGTGTCAGTCAATGAATACTGCTGTGTAAACCAGTTGGTTAGCAATGGAGCGTTATATATTTTAACCATTACGTTGTTTACATTATCCTCAAGATTAGACTCCAATGTAACTTCGGTCTGTATAGAACCTACAACAAACTGCACTGCAGCAACTCTGTAAAACTGTTTATAGAACGGATAGGTTCTCCTAAAATGATTTTGAAACTCAAGATAATCCCCTACGGATATTGTTCCGGTCACATCGCCTGTAAACTTAACAAGCTTTGTATCTAATGAACCAGAGAGAACTCTCAACTCTGCTTTTGGCTCATTGACAGTTTGAATGAAAGTATGCCTTAACTCGTCGTCCTTATCAAACTGTATTTGCAATGGAGCTTCAGTTGTATAGCCAGACACGTGTATATTGTCTTGGTTTGTATAGTAAATATCATTGACTAGATGCGTGTATGTTGAGAGTTCAGGCTCTATGACTGGCTCTTCAGGGGCCTTTGTATCTATGACAAAACTCTCTCCAGAGGTGATCACATCTCCAAGAACTCCATGACTATCATTCCCCACTAATTTAAAAGTGGCGTTTGCTTCAATGTCAGAAAACTCTTGCAAATCCATTCTGCCCCACCAGAAATACTCCTCAGATGCAGCTTCTGCAACAGGCACATCAAATGTTTGTCCTCCAACTATAAACTGGAACTGCACAATCTGACTGAGCTCTTCAGTAGGAACAATCTTAACAAAATATGAATCCTTAGTAACCACTGTTTTCTGTTCACCTGCAAATGTCCAGATTTCAATTCTAAACTCGGGCTGTTTACCATCTATCTTAAGCGAGTTGCGTTGTACTGGAACTTCATTTCCTCCTTTGTCAAAGGCGGAGTACCCAAAATAAGCTTCCAAATCCTCGCCAATAGAACTCTGTGCCCATGGCCAAACACTCTTTCCAGTTTCAAAAGGCGTACACGTTTCTCCAGGACAAAACTTAACCTCACAATCATCAAAAGCCATATTCTCTCCATTGACAAATATTGCTGGATCCTCGCATTTGACTTTCAGAAGTGCATAAAGATAATACCACTCTGCTAACTGTGTTTGTTGTTCATTAACCTCAAGCCACACCTTTGGAGGCTGTCTGTCGATTGCAAACTTTATATCGTCTGAGCCAGTGCCTCTGAAACTGTTGTCGGGAAATTTGCACCTTACATAATACCTGACACTCATATTATCGGGACCGATTACATTAACATTGCTTGTATGGTATTTTCCGCCAGTGCTACCAAACCTAGTCATTTTAGTTAGAAAGGTTTCTTGTGAAAGATAAGGCCCCAGAGGAACTTCAACATCACTATACCTGCACTCAGCATCTTCAGAAGTTTCAACTGACAGTGTTAGGTCCCTTTCTCTCACAGGACCATGAGGCAAAGGATTAGTGATACTGTTGTCTGCATCAATCACAACCACCCGTTCCCCTTCAATAAGATTGCCCACACCGTCAAGGCACGCATACTTAAGAACATAACGTTCATCAGGCAATTCAACAAATAGATGAGTCCATCCATCACCCAGAGCTTCGTTAAGCCAGTAACCGTTTGGCAGGACTTGGCTGTTCTTGGTAAGGTTCGCAGAACAAGTTGAAGCATCAAAAGTATCATCAGAAACGCTCAGAGTTACTGATAAATCAGTTAAAAAAATCTGAGTACCCTGCGGTGTTGTAGACAGGTAAGAGTTTTTACTAGTTTCAATAGTTACAACTGGCGGTTCTGCATCTATAAACACATCGAAACTCTTAACTTGCTCAATATTATGCGAAAGATCCTCTGAGAAATAATAGATAGTATAATCACCCGAAGACTGGAGCTGCGCATCTGCAATATCGATTCTTGAATCATAAGCCTGTATCCGCGGATAGGAAAAAGACCCTCTTGGCGCGACACCAAAATAAGTATAAACAGTATCATAAACATTATCAATTGTTGAGACCACAAGCCTTGAATTCCCTCCAACAAAAGCAGGTATCTCAACAGTTGTACTTGGCGCCTCAAAATCCCTACTACATGTCGAATCTCCAAGGGCGCAATCCCCCGTATAGAGAAGGTCGATGTTTGTCTTATTATCCGCATCCTTTACACAAAAGCTAGCTCCAGAGAAAAGGCTCCCTGTCTGGACCCATTTACAAGTACCGAACCCAAAATAATCGTTGCTTCTCTTAACAATCGCATTTGTTCCTGCTGATTTGTTAACTTTACATTCGTCAGGGTCGTCAGGGAAAACATGACTTGCACAATCCCTTTGATCCTCTGATAGGTCATAAGAGATGTCTACTTCAACGTTAACTCCACCAGTACAATCCTGGATACTGTCATAATCTTCACAAGACACTTCAGACTTATGTTTACATACATGGCTTTGCTGCAAAATATCAAAATCATAATAACAAGCTCCATACAAGCTGCAGAGTTCCCTATCACAAGCCCCAAAAACTGAATTAAAAGGTTCATTGCATTTTGCGCAGTTCTGTTCATCAATATCGACAGGCCTGCACACCCCAAAACCAACCTCCCCATAATCAGTTTCAATCCATTCGCAGTCAGACCTTGCTCCCTCGCCTATTGAACAAGGATCCTCTTGACAAGTTTGTTGAGACTTATAATCATAACACGAGGTAGCTTGGCTACACGAATAATACTTATCAACAGACGTTAAGCTAAAATCCACATAACAACTATCGAGAATACTACAATCAACGCAAACCTCCCTGGGTAAAAGGCGTTTATCAATTGCGCACCCTTGCCTATAAAACATTCCTAAAAGCCCGTTACACTCACCACACTCAGCCTGCATAACGCACTCAGTATCTCCTTGCTCATCAGGTCCAAGACAAATATAGGTCTCGCCTGCGATTGAGGGTATAGCGCCACAATCAGGACCTTCCAAATCACTATCAACCTCAACACCAACAAGATTATTGGTCGCGTTACATGTAGACCTTATATTTGAGTTACAGAACTCGGGCTGTGTGGGCTTTGAACATAATTCATCACCAGTCATTACACATTTTTGTACAGAATCAAGCGACTTTGCAATATCAACATCAAAAAAGTGAGCCCTGACAACATAACAGTACTTTGTAAGTTGATTTTTTGAAAAAGTATCAACCACAGAAGTTTGTATTGTCTTATCTGCAACAACAAACATATTCGAACTTGTACAATCTCCTTCACACCTGAACACAGTATATGAACTAGGAACGCATCTAGAACTCCAAGTTAAAGATATATCATAACTTGCCTTTTTCACTTCCAGAGTCTCAATTATAGGGAGAGACTGTTCATTGAAACAAGTCTGCGGGCATTGACACTGCGAACAATCCGCTACTGAACAAAGACCTCCAACATTGGCTTGTGATGTAAGCTCACAATCCTCCCAAGGTGTTTCTAGCACACCATTTCCACAGACCGACCTTCTTATTGTACACTCGCCAGCATTGCCTGGAAGAATACAGTTAACTAAAACTCCGTTTTTATCAAAACCTTCCTGTTGCTCGTTAAAATCACATTCTTCATTACCAGTGATTAAATGGTCTCCGCATATGCTTATTGGTTTACAAGTGCACAATGTATACTTGGCAGGGTCAAACAAAGGATCTGAAGAACTCCAGCACTCCTGCTCGCCAGGGCATCCGACTGTTATACCATCAACAATATCGCATTGTTCTAGGTCTCTGCTATGCCTGTCATCCCCGCACACAGCAGGACACCTGCACCTATTAACGCCCTCTGTAATGCATTGTCCTGGACAGAGATTATCAATTCCCGAAATTTTAGTTCCTGCATCATCATACTTAGCATCGCACTCTTCATCAATTCCTTCTACATTAAACTCAACAATCCCATCACCGCAATAGGAAAGACTGCACTGTTCGTCAGTGTTAACACATCCAGGATCTTGGCAGTCGATTAGCTTGTCACAATCATTGTCTATACCGTCTCTACAAAATCCTAACTCTTCAAATTCTCTATAAGAAGAATCATCAGCATTTTGTATCATGGCTTCATAAGGACACGCATCTTCAAAATCATTGACTCCATCACCATCAGAATCCTGTTGTTCTGGTTTAATAATTAACGTAAAATCTACGCCAAGCACATCAGCTGAGAGCACCTCAACATTAGCCTGTGCGGACTCATATCCAAACTTAGAAGCCTGCACAGTATATGTATTTTGACCCCTGACATCTAACTGGTAAGTGCCAGTATCTGAAGTTGTAAAAGTGTCTCCTCCGCCTGCTATAGTAACACCAGCCAGATTATCCCCATCTTGATCAGTTACAGTACCAGAAATCGTATATATCTCTGCCTTACACGCGCTTGCCTGATCAGATAAACAAGCCTCAACACTTGGAAATAACACATTATCCTGCGCACAGCATACGGCCAAACTAGAAGAGTCTACTTGGACTGTGCCGCACTTGCAAGGAGTTATAGAATTAACACCATCGCAAAGTGTATAAGTACACGTTGGAATCTCCCCTCTGCAGAAAAAAGTACAAGTGGTCGGGCTCGTTATGGCTCCGTTAAATGATGCGTCTTCGAGAAACGCAGGTTTACAAACCTCTTCTGAAAAAATTGCAGCATTAGTTTCTCCAAAACAACAGCATCCAAGACTGGCCTCGCAAGCAGAATATTCTGTATCTCCGCCTGTTACGATCTTCTTTACATCTCCTCCGAACTGGGCTGCACAATCAGCAGATCTTGCACATGGCTGGCCAACATCTATAGTATAACACACTTCATCTAATTGTGCATAAACACTAGCAATAAAAATTACAAAAATAGAAATAACTACAACACTTATGACCCCTCTTTTTTTCAAATAATTCACCTATATATATGGTATTTATAAAAAGAACATTTAGGATTTATAAATTTAACGGATTATTCGTGCGGTTTTAACAGAATTTCTAACTATTTCTTGTACGTCCATCCTTTTTTCCAGAGTTTCAATGACAGATATTGAAGACTTTGTTGCAGGACATTCAGGAACAAGTGTACAGCAAATGCTAGGCTCGATCGAAATCTCATAAGTTCCGATCCTCTTTGCAATTTCAACTGTTTCCATCTTATCGTTGCAAAGCAACGGCCTTAACACAAGAATCTGAGAAGCAGAATGTTCTGATATCATGTTCTGTAACGTCTGCGAAGCTACCTGACCAAGGTTTTCCCCAGTAACAAGAAAATCGCAGTTTTCTGTTTTTGCAATTGCTTCAGCAATCCTAAACATCAACCTTCTGCAAAGAACACACGTGTACTTTCTTATACAATTCTTTACAATCTCTGACTTTGATTTTCCATAATCTACAATGTACAATTTTTTAACACCAATCTTCTTAGCAAGTCTCTGTGCAAGTTCTGAAGCTTTACTAGAACTAAAAGGCTGATTATCAAAATGTACTGCAATAATTTCAACACCATTGTCATTCATAAGATGACCAGCAACAGGGCTATCAATCCCTCCCGATAATAGTAATAGTCCTTTCATACCCCAACCTCGTAAATCCTGTCAGCAATGGTTTTTATTTTTTCAACATTTTTCAAAGTCTTAAACAACATCTCGCCGTAATTATGCACAACTATCTCTTCATCGTCAACTTTAATTACCAATGCAATGGGATTATCTATCAAGGTTTCAAACTTAATTTTAAGTTTATCAAAATCCAATTTAATCTTTTGTACAGGGATTACCGAAAACGCAGCCTTTGTCTTGCATGGTTTGATTTTGTAGTCCATATGTTCGTTGTTTTTATTATTGTTTTTAAAAGTTACTGAATTGCGTTTGCAATTCAGAACCTCAAAAATGCAAAGCATTTTTGTATGTTATCATAGAATAGAATACCACAACCTTTAAATATAACTTCACAATCGTGTAGTTTTATGAAATATAGCTTGCCGCAGGAGATCGAGGTCTGGTACATTATTCCAGCCATAAGAAAAGAACTAGCAAAAGCGATGGTCAAGCTAGGCCTTAAGCAAAGGGAGGTCGCGACTAAGCTAGGGCTAAGAGAATCCGCAGTATCCCAATATATCAATTCCAAGCGAGGGAAAGATATTGAATTTAATCAAAGTACAAGGCTTAAAATCTCTAATAGTGCGAAAAAGATTATTGAAAAAAAGAGCTGCGTCATCAAAGAGATACAAGATCTATTAAAATTAGTTAAGAAAAATAAGACACTTTGCAAAGTGCACAAAAAACACGCGAACATAAACAACTGCTGCGAAATATGCTTAAGGTGATACTATGAAAGTCTATCTTGATAACGGAGCTACGACAAAGGTCGAACCGGAAGTTGTAAAAGTAATGCAACCATTCTTTACAGAAAGATACGGTAACGCATCTTCATTGCACCAGTTCGGAACAGAAGCCAGAGACGCTGTTGAAAGGTCTAGAAAGATCATTGCAGAATCTATTAACGCCGAACCTGAAGAAATTTTTTTCACTTCAGGCGGCACAGAATCCGACAACCTTGCAATAAAAGGTATAATGGAACACTGCATAGCTGGAAAAGGCAAACACATGATAACATCAAAGATAGAACATCCTGCTGTCCTCAATACATGTAAATGTCTAGAAAAACAAGGCATAGAAGTAACTTACCTGGATGTCGCTAAAAATGGGATTATAAATGTTGAACAATTAAAAAAGTCTATTAAAAAAAATACTGTTCTTGTGTCGATAATGCACGCAAATAACGAAATAGGAACAATCCAGCCGATCAAAGAGATAGCAAAAATCTGCAAATCAAAAAAAGTGCTTTTCCATACAGACGCAGTTCAGAGCTATACTAAAGAAAAGATAGACGTTAAGGACATGGGCATTGACCTCGCATCATTCTCAGGCCACAAGATCCACGGACCTAAAGGCATTGGTTTTCTTTACAAGAGAAAAGGCGTACACATCTGCCCTCTTATCAATGGCGGAGGCCACGAGTCAGGAATAAGACCTGGCACAGAGAACGTTCCTTGCATTGTCGGTCTTGCAAAGGCTATCGAAGTGTCTAAAACGTCTGAGCTGAATAAGATGAAGAAACTGCGCGATAAACTGATAGCAGGATTAAAAGAGATTCCTGAATCAATACTAAACGGCCACCCTGAAAAAAGGCTTGCCAATAACGTCAACTTTTGTTTCAAGGCAATCGAAGGAGAATCTCTAGTGCTTCACCTAGACCAGAAAGGAATTGCAGCATCAACAGGCTCAGCATGCTCTTCACATAAACTAGAGCCAAGCCACGTTCTTACAGCAATCGGCCTTCCTGCAGAGGTTGCTCACGGTTCATTAAGATTAACTCTAAGTAAATACACTACAGAAAAAGAGATTGTTTATGCAATAAAAACAATTAAAGAGATTGTAAAAAATCTAAGAGCGCTTAGTCCTCTATGGGGTGGATAAAATGCAATACTCAAAAAAAGTAATGGAGCATTTCAAGAAGCCGAAGAACGTTGGCGAGCTTAAAGATGCTGACGGAACTGGCGAAGTAGGCAATCCCACGTGCGGGGATGTGATGAAGATAACCATTAAGGTAAAAGATAACAAGATCATAGATATTAAATTCAAGACATTCGGTTGCGCAGCAGCCATTGCAACGTCCTCGATGATAACAGAGCTTGCAAAAGGCAAGACCTTAGAAGAAGCCGAGAGGATTACAAGAACCGACGTAAGCGAATCATTAGACGGCCTTCCTCCGATAAAGCAGCACTGCTCAAACCTTGCAGCCGACGCACTAAAAAAAGCGATTGAAGACTACAAGAAAAAGAAAAAATGAATTCTTGGATTATAAGATACGGAGAGATTGCTCTTAAGGGAAAGAATCGATATTTATTCGAGAAAAAATTAGTTGAAAACATCCAGAAGAATCTTAAGAAGAACAAAGTAAAATACAAAAAAATAAAAAAACCAAGAGGTCGCATCCTTATTTCATCTGATCATGATTGTTCAATCCTAAAAAACGTGTTTGGGATTGTAAGCATCAGCCCTGCAATAGAATGCGACCCCAACTTAGAATCAATAAAAGAGACAATTGAAGAACAATTCCTGAAAAAGATAAAAAATAACTTCAGGGTTTCTGCAAAAAGAATTGATAAAAGCATCAAGCAAACCTCGATGCAGCTAAATAAAGAGATTGGGGCTTTCGTTGCTGAGAAGACAGGAAAAAAAGTCAAACTAAAAGAATTTGAATCAGAAATCGGCATCGAGATTGTTGGAAAAAAAGCATACATCTTCGATAAAAGAATCCAAGGTTATGGCGGTCTTCCTTTAGGTATCGAAGGAGAAGTATACTGCTTGATTGAAGACGAATCGTCCTTGCTCGCCTCCTGGTTGATTATGAAACGTGGCTGTGACGTCGCACCTGTTGCGTTCAAGAAATTAAATGTTGATTTATTGAATAAATTTAGTGTTAAAGATTTAAAACTAAAAATAATCAAAAATCTAAAGATGCTAGATCGAAACAAAGCTTTGGTTGTCAATGATACTCTTAAGAAAATAAAGCAACATGATTTCCAAGGCCTAATCCTAAGACCGCTAATCGCATACTCAGAAGAACAAATTAACGAAGAATTATCTAAAATCCGCTAAGTTCCCTAATCTCTTTCATTACTCTCTTAGTCAACTCGTCAGTT
>JAHWHD010000085.1 GCA_019323525.1 Candidatus Woesearchaeota archaeon | reverse complement strand
TATTCTTTGCATGCGCTTGCCGCACTAGTGATAGTTATTGTTTTAGTTGGTGTACTTGTTGCTTATTCTTACAAAAAGGTGAGTAGAATGGTGAACCAGGATTTCCCAGACGATGATATCTCTGCAAATGTCTTGGAGTTTATCAAGCAGAGAGAAGGTAGGGTTACGCAGAAGGAGATACGCAAGGAGTTTCCGTCTTCTGAAGCTAAAATATCGCTTGTACTGACAGAGCTTCAGCAGAAAGGAAGGATTGAAAAGATCAAAAAAGGCCGCGGAAATATCATAATACTGAAATAGGTCTTATAGTTTAGAAATCTTTATAAATCCTGGAAAATTCGGTTTAACTGGTGATATTCATGACAGTTGTAGGATTTACTTTAACAAAAATCAATGTTGAAAGAAAGGATTCTGCTAATGGAAAAATTAGCATAAAGAACAATGTATCAATAAAAGATGTTGAGAAATACTCTATCACTTTAGGAGATTCTAAAAAGGAAGGGCTAAGGTTTAAGTTCGATTTCTTGACAAGCTATGATGTAGGAAATAAGACTCTTGCTACAATCAACATACTTGGTGATGTGCTAACAATCGAGAAGCCTGATGTGCTAAAGTCGGTTCTTGATCTTTGGAAAAAGGACAAGAAGATTGATGGTAAGACTATGGCTTCAGTGCTAAATACTGCATTGTCTAAGTGTAATGTACAGGCCTTATTGCTTAGCAGGGAGATGAATCTTCCTTCACCTATTCCTCTGCCAAGGGTCAATATCAAGAAGAAATAATTTCATCACTTGTTGATGGTGAAAACCGAAAGCTTTATAAATGGTAGATTGTTCTGTAAATATATAAAATGAAGATACTCGCATCTGGAGATTTACACGGTGACAGCGGTTTGGCAAAGAAGCTTGCCAAAAGGGCTGAGGAAGAGAATGTTGACCTTGTAATATTGTGCGGTGACTTGACTAACTTTGAAACTTCTACAAAGAACATCATAGGTCCGTTCAAGAAGATAGGCAAAAAAGTACTGATAATACCAGGAAATCATGAGACTGTTGCAACAGCAGATTTCCTTGCACAGGTATATGGAGTCAAGAATATACATGGTTATTCTGTAGTTTATGACGATGTTGGGATTTTTGGTGCAGGAGGTGCTACAAATGTAGGTCCTGTTGCTCCAATATCAGAGCAGGAGATGTTCGAGCTTCTTAAAAAAGGAAGCGATAAGCTTGCAAGTGTTAGGAAAAGGATTATGGTAACGCACGTGCATCCTGAAGGCAGCATGATGGAATCGTTCTCAAGCTTTGTTCCGCCCAGTTCAGCTGTAAGAAAAGCTGTTGATGAACTGCAGCCTGATATTCTTTTATGCTCGCATGTTCATGAAGCTGATGGTATTGAAGAGAAAATAGGCAAGACTAAAGTCATAAATGTTGGTAAAAGAGGAAAGATCATTGAGATTTAAAGAAAGTACATCTGTATAAGTAGAGATTTTTTGTTCTGGTATCCCTTTTCGATTTGGAGTTCTTGTGCTTTAACTGCTTCAGGTTTATCGTCTTTATTAAATAAAAACTCCTGTACTTCTTTAGTCATGCTATTGACAGCAGTTGTATATGATAATACCATGGCTAAATTATCGAAAACAGCTTATATTTAAACCTTAGTATTTCTTGAACAGGTCGGCAAGAGCTGCACCTATGCCGCACGGCATTGAAAGTACAAATACTATCTTGAAGATGTTTTCTACATTGCCTGCGATGTTAGAAATTCCGAATATGTTCGTGAGAAATAAAGAGACTGTTATTGTAATGAGATATACTGCGACAAGTCTTTTGATAACAAACTGGCCAGGTTTTCTCTTTTTTCTTTGGCTTACCCTGCTGTAGCCTATAAAGTAAACTTCGAGAGTGATAATAGCAATAGTTGTAATGATTATTATGGTCAGGTTTGTCCATGTAAGCCTAAGGCTTGATTCTATCAACAGGCCTTTGAACATGAACGTGAGACCTACAACTAATGCGCCGAAGAAAGCATGAATAAGATCCCTTGTACCAAAGTGTTCAGGTTCTTTAGGAAGTATCTCTTTTTTTAGAAGTTCGACGTCCTTAGCTATTTTGTCTATCTTTTTCATCAGTATTCGATTACTCTTAGTCTTGGTACGGGTTTTGGTTCTTCTTTAACTTCGGCGCTTGGTGCTGAACTGTCCCCAAACATGCTGAACAAGCCGCCAGTGTTTGTTTCATGCGTCTTGCTTTGGTTTGAGTTTCCAAACATATCGTTAAATCCTGTATTAGAATGTTGTCTGTGCTCTACAAAGTTCTGTAGCATATTGATCAGTCTTTTGATATCTTCAAGGCTATCCTCTTTTGTGTCGATGCTTATCTTCATAGTCGTACCATCTTGATATCTGTGCCAAGAACAGTTTTCCTGCCACAGTTCTTTGCGATCTTATTAGCCTGCTCCCCAATCTCAATAGCTTTTTTTTCAAGAATCTCGGCAAACGCTCTCTTAGCGTTCTCGCTTACACGTTTAGCACCTGCTTTCCTAAGCACGCGTTCCATTGCTGCAGAAGGTATAATACTCATACAATCACCTCTATTTTATTTTAAAAATCGTCTTCTTTATATATAAATATTATGTTTTTGTTATTAATGTTGTAGTTTGATAATGTTTAAATAAAGAATGGCTTTATTAGGGTTATACTTAATTTGGGGTGGTTTTAATGTCATTGAAATTTACTGCAACTGTGACTGGGGTATGTTTATTAGCCGCCGGTTTTTTTTATTCAGTTTTGCATTCAAATGAACAGACAAAGCAAAGGATTAAAGAAACATACGCGGAGAGTTCTAGAGCGATTACTGGCATTGTTGTTGACGATTGGTATTTTTCTGGTAGGCCTCTTCTAAGGCAGCCAGAGCGCAGCGGTCTTTTTAGCTATTCAAACGAGACTGTTAGACTTGGGGTCTCTAAGTATGTTATAAAATTAAGAAGGGATGACAACAAAAAAGTTATTGCACTTAGCATCATAGATAATAATGATGGACAGAAGGAAGCTCTTGATTCCTTGGTTTCGTCTGGTTCAAGAATAAGTTTTCCAAGAGGGAATTACTTTGATCCTGGAAAGGTTACAAAGCTGAAACATCCTTCATGGGCTGAGTTTGCTTTTGGGACTTTTCCTGATGAGGAATATGCAATATACCGCGATCCCGCACAGACTTATTTCAGGCATAATACGCAGATTGGTGTGAAGAGAGCAGAACTAATCTCAATATTGGACAAATAAGTTTTTTATTTTTTTACAAGAACTCAACCTCTAGCTCAATTGCGTCATGGGTTGGGTATTCTTCAACAATCGCGGGGTAGAGGTTTAGTGATTTTATATGTTTTAAATTTTTGATTAGGTTTTTCTTTGATGTGAGAAGTCTAGGTTTAATCTCGTCCAGGTCTGTGTGGAAGTTTATTTTGTCTTTTATTGTTTTTAGTTTTGTTATTATTTTTTCGTTATCTTCTTTTAATCTTTTTCGATATCCAATTCCTGGCTTTAGTTCGTCTAGATAGATCGCAGCTCTTATCAGAGTTCCTTCATCTGTCAGGATATCATAGTGTTTCTTGATGTTCTTTGCCCTGCGCATGATCCTTTTTCCTAGTTGTACCTTGTCCTTTAACGTGGTTGTGCAGTAATGGACATTAAGATTGAGATTTTCACAGTGTTCAAGAAGTTCTAGTGCAAGCTCTTCAGAGCCTTTGACGCCGTATGACAGCTCGTCTTTGCAGTTGAAATCTTCAAGGTTGCAGCAGTTTGCATCTGACATCTCAAGCTCATTAAGGTTTAGGAAAGAGACCTTGTCTTTAATGTATTCAATGAGTTTGATTGTTTCATGTTTTTTATTTGGAATAACAGGGATTTCAATTCCAAGGTCAAATTTCATGTCTTTTGCAAGTTCAATGTTCTTCCATAAGGAATCATCTTCAATATTTGGGTGAAATCTTAACTCGTCAAGGCCTGCTTGTTCTAGTTTTTTTAGAGTTTCTTTTGTAACTAGGTTTAGGGGCGTGTAGAGGTGGATATGGAAATGCTGCCCGAATCTTTGTTTTAGAAGTTTGATGTAGTGCAGGGTTCTGTCGAGTTTTAGCAAAGGATCTCCTCCAGTAAAACCGGCCCCTTTTGAGTTGCAGAGCTCTGCTTCCTTGATTATGTCCTCGTCTTTATCTGTCTGCCATTCATTAGCCCAGACTAGGTCTTTGTCCTTTTTCTGGTCAGATAATGGGCAGTAATAGCATTTTGCTGCGCACAATCCTGTGACAACTAGGACTAGTTTTTTTCCTTCAACACAGAGCTGGCAGCCTTTAGGAAGAGTTCCTATAAGTTTTGAATAGTAAGGTGTATCAATCATAATAATCAAAAGAAAACAGTTGTATAAAAAGTTATTCTTGG
>JAHWHD010000019.1 GCA_019323525.1 Candidatus Woesearchaeota archaeon | reverse complement strand
TATATTCGGCTCTGCCATAATCTCCTTAAGCTTCGCTTTATCAAGGTCTCTGAACTGGTCCCACTCAGTTGATATAATCAAAGCATTACAATCTTTGACTGTTTCATAAGGAGTTTTACAAAACTCAACCTCTGGAAAAATGTCCCTGACAGGGTCCTGAGCTACAGGGTCAAAAGCTTTTACATCTGCACCGAACTTCAGAAGCTCATCAATTATGTTCAATGAAGGCGCCTCTCTGATATCATCTGTCTTAGGCTTGAAAGCTAAACCCCAAATTGCTATTTTTTTACCTTTTAAGTCAGGAATTAAAATCTGTAATTTACTAATTGCCCTAAACCTCTGCTTCCTGTTGACATCATGTGCAGCTTCAATAATTCTGAAACTATGACCAAGATTCTTTCCTTGCTTGATTAGTGCTTGAACATCTTTAGGAAAACAACTTCCTCCATAGCCCAGACCCGCCTGTAAGAATCTAGGACCGATTCTCGAATCAAGACCAATACCCTTTGCAACTGCTTTCACATCAGCACCAGCAACTTCACAGAAATTCGCGACCTCATTGATAAAGGAGATTTTTGTTGCCAAGAACGCATTTGATGCATATTTTATCAACTCAGCACTCTTATTATCTGTAAATACAATAGGTTTTCCTGTTCTTTCCAAAGCTTTATAGATCCTAGCCATGGTCTCTTTTGCTTTTTCAGAATCACAACCTATTATAATCCTCTCTGGGTTAAGAAAATCCTTAACAGCAGCCCCCTCTCTCAAGAACTCAGGATTCGAAACAACATCAACATCTATACCAGAAACCTGCCTGATAATCCTCTTAACCCTGTCAGCTGTACCAACTGGCACTGTGCTCTTAATCACAACAACCTTATAACTATCAATATTATCACCCAATGCCTTTGCAGCAGCATCGATGTACTTCAGATCAGCGCTGCCGTCATCAGCTTGGGGAGTTCCTACTGCAATATAGACAACGCTTGCTTCCTTAATCTTTGAGAAGTCAGTTGTAAAAAACTGGCGCTCCTCTCTCACGTTAAGCTTTAAAATATCTAACAACCCAAGTTCATAGAATGGCAGCTCAAGATTGTTTAGCTTATTGATTTTATTTTCATCCACATCAATGCATGTAACTTCGTTACCAAGGCTGGCCAAGCACGTTCCAACTGTAAGACCAGCATAACCCGCTCCTAAAACTGAGATTTTCATTTTAATAAATTTAGAAAAACCATTGTTTAAATATCTTACCTTTATCCTACTTTATCCGATAGAAAGGCTTATATAGCTGCTATACATTATTCATAGTCCCTTGAAAAAAAAGATAAGCATCACAATTGATGAAAACACACTGCACGACATTGATTCTATGATTGACAATATATATATCCGCAATAGAAGCCAGGCTATTGAGTATCTCGTCAAGAACCAATTAGGGGGGAGCAAGACCGCAGTTATCCTTGCTGGAGGACCATCTGAGACTCAAAGAATCGGCCAAGACTACAGACCTACGATTAATGTATCAGGCACACCGGTAGTAGAAAGAGCAATGAAGAAACTAAAGAAAAACGGGTTTAAAGAGATCTATATTGTTGCACGCCACAACATCCTTACAAAGATATTCGAGATCCTTAAGGAGGGCTCACTATTTGGTGTGAAAGTCCATTATGTTGAGGAAGAGTCTGCAAAAGGCAGCGCAGATAGTCTAAAACTCCTTAAGGGAAAGATTAAAAGCAACTTCCTCGTAGTATTCGGAGACATAATATTTGATAAGATTAATATCGAAGAACTATGGAAACAGCACATTAAGCAGAGCCCTGTCGCTACACTGATATTAACAACATCAGGAACACCAGAGAGAAAAGGAATCGTTAAGATGGAAGGCTCTAAAATCCTAGACTTTGTACAGAAACCCAAAAAGTCAGACGTCTATCTAGGCTTTAGTTCAATGTTCATATCAGGACCAGAGATATTTGAATATCCTGGTAAAAGCCTTGAAGAAGATGTGTTCCCTGCATTGGCAAAAAAAGGGCTATTACAAGGTCACCTATCTTCTGAGAAAGAGATACATATACATACAAAAGCAGATTCTATGAAGAAGCTTTAAAAATCAACCACAACCTTTATAAATAACCACTTTCCATCTTGACTATGGACGGCCATAGGGGCTTGGTTCTACCTGTTCCCATTCGAACACAGAAGTCAAGAAAGCCTCCGTTCTGGTCAGTACTACGTTTTA
>JAHWHD010000084.1 GCA_019323525.1 Candidatus Woesearchaeota archaeon | reverse complement strand
TCTTTAACCCATATAGTCCTGTAATGTTTTCCTTGAACATTCATATAGTATCACCCAGAATGATTGATTAACCAATGACTTATAAGTATTTATATTACACAACAGTAATCTTTATAAACACCCACCTTCTCTTGCTATATTGGGCCAATTCAATGCTGAGGCTGTACACTTATTTATTTGGCCAATAACATAAACAGCTCTCGGGAGGTATAAAATGGAATTCAAAATTGTAATATCAGAGCCAAAATCAGGCAAGTCTGTACAGAAGACAGTAACTGACCAGAACGCAAAGTTCTTTCAGGGTAAAAAGTTAGGAGAAAAGTTCAAGGGAGAATCTATTGACATGCAAGGTTATGAATTCGAGATCACAGGCGGTTCTGACTATGCAGGATTTCCTATGAGAAAAGGTGTTCCTGGGCCTATAAGAAAAAAGGTCTTGACAGGCAAAGGTGTTGGCTTAAACCCTGCAGGTAAAAAGAACCACCGTTACAAGAGAGGGTTAAGGAAACGAAGAACTGTCTGCGGCGACACGATCCACGAAAAGATAACACAGGTAAACATCAAGGTTCTGAAGGAAGGTTCTGAGAAATTGTTTGAGGAGAAGAAACCTGAAGCAGAGGAAAAATCAGAAACTCCTAAAGAAGAAGCAAAAACAGAAGAAAAGAAAGAAGAGCCAAAGGAGGAGGGTAAAGAATGAACATTGTAGAATACGTAAAAAACCTCCCTAAACAAGAACTGATGGCATACCTTGCAATCTTGGCGGGTGTTGTCCTGATAATCTTAGCAATCCTACTATGGTAAAAAAGAAAGAAGCAATCCAGCCTGAAATTAACATCGGCCTAGTCGGCCATGTAGACCACGGCAAGACAACCTTGACAGAAAAACTTTCAGGTAAATGGACTGATACACATTCTGAAGAGATCAAGCGAGGTATCACTATCAGGCTTGGATATGCTGACTCTATTTTCAGGAAATGCAAGAAATGCAGGGGCACTACAGCTTATACTGTCAAGGAAAAGTGCAAGAAATGCGAATCTGAGTCTAAGATCCTTAGAAAGGTCAGCTTTGTAGACGCTCCTGGCCACGAAAGTTTAATGGCGACAATGCTTGCAGGAGCAACAATTATTGACGGCGCTCTTCTACTGATCGCAGCAAACGAACGCTGTCCGCAGCCACAGACAAGAGAACATCTTATGGCTCTGGAGATATCAGGTATAAAGAACGTAATCATTGTCCAGAACAAGATAGATATTGTAACAGAGGAAGAAGCTACAACGAACTATGAACAGATTAAAGAGTTCATCAAAGACACTTCTTACAAAGACGCACCTATCATTCCTATCTCTGCAAGGCTAGGGATAAACATTGACGCTCTTATCGAGGCTATTGAAAAATACATTCCTACACCTAAACGCGACCCAAAAGCTGACCCTGTTATGTTCATAGCCAGGTCCTTTGACATCAACAAACCTGGCATTATAGCTGAACAATTGGTTGGCGGTGTTCTTGGAGGCTCGCTAAAGCAGGGCATACTTAAATCAGGCCAGGAGATAGAGATAAGACCTGGCTACAAGGTTATCGAGAAAAACCAGGCTGTGTGGAAACCTATAAATACAAAGATTCTTGATTTAAAGACAGGTGGACTCTCCACTAAGCAAGTCGGGCCAGGAGGTTCGATTGGAGTTCTTACTTCCCTAGATCCGTCTATTGTAAAATCTGACCAGCTAACTGGAAACATTGTAGGTTCGCCAGGCAAGCTTCCAAAAGTATGGTACAAGGTAGAGCTTGAAACTAACCTTCTTGAAAGGGTTGTAGGTGCAAAAGAAGACCTGACAGTTGAACCTATCAAGATGTCAGAAGCTTTGATGCTTAACGTCAACTCTGCTGCAACTGTTGGAATTGTAACAAAACTGCACAAGAAAAAGATATCGTGCACATTGAAACTACCTGTATGTGCAGAACCTGGTTCACGTGTAACTATTTCTAGAAGAATTGGTAACAGGTTTAGATTGATTGGTTATGGTGTAATACAATGAGCAGGATTAAATTGGAAGGAGTCATCAAAGATGGTGATAGTAGTCGTATGGTTACGTTTCAGTGTGAAGGTGCTGTTGGCGGATTACCGCCTGTCCAGGCAATTATAGAGGTTCAACAAATTAGAACAGGGCCTTATAATAAACACATAAGCCACGTCATGTGCCCAAGATTGGTCGAGTATATCGAGCATCGGTCAGATATGAGATGTCACCAAGGATATCTTAATAACATCCATCCAAATAAGACATACAGCAAGTCAGACGGCGAAGGACTGTTTTGCAGATGCCCATATTATAACCC
>JAHWHD010000018.1 GCA_019323525.1 Candidatus Woesearchaeota archaeon | reverse complement strand
TTGTACATGCACCCTACAATATGTCTTTCTTCATTCGATAATATCGCCACATTAAAAGCTCCTGGCACATGACACTCTTCATACTCATCAGGCGTTCTTGTATCTATGAAAATAAAGTTCCCTTCTAAAGCATCTTTTACTGATATTTTGTCCATAGTACTGCTAAAAAATCGCAAGATTTAAAAAGGTAATTGTGCTATTAATAACTATGGGTGATGAAACTTTTGAATACAGAACTCAGGTTCTAGAGGAATTTGCTGCTGCTGTTAGAGGGATCATGGAGCAGAAATACGACCCTGAAGAAGCTTACAGGATTAGAGAGGCAATCTGTCCAAGAACAGCGTATCTGGCAAAAATCAAATAACTACATAGCTTTAGGAGCTTCTATATTTAACAGCTTAAGACCGTTAACTATAACCTGTCTTACACAGTCTATCAACAATAATCTAGCTTTCTTTTCCTTATCCTCAGCTTTCAGTATAGGTATTGTCTGGTAGAACTCGTTAAACCCTTGACAGAGATCAAGGAGATACCTGCACAATGTAGATGGTTTATAATTCTGCGCAGCTGATAATACAGTCTCAGGATACTTTCCTAGCAAGTCTATTATCTTTAACTCTTCAGGTGTATCATAAGCACTGAAATCAGCAACAACATCCTTAGTCTTTGCCTTTTTCAGTACAGAGTTGATCCTTGCATGCGTGTACTGCACATAAGGCCCTGTCTCTCCCTCTAAACTCAAAGATTCGTTAGGATCGTACACCATATCTTTTACAGGGTCCTGTTTTAGTATGAAAAACTTCAGAGCAGCCATGCCTACCATCCTTGCTCTTTTATCTATCTGGTTGCTTGTCAAAGAATCTCCGTGCCGTTTCTCAATCTCTACCTTGGCGCTCTCTACAACCTCATCTACAAGGTCATCAGCATCAACAACAGTGCCCTCTCTACTTTTCATCCTTCCTTCAGGAAGATACACCATTCCATAGCTAAGATGGTAACATCTCTTTGCCCAAGGATAACCTAGCAGCTCTAATACTTTAAACAGCTGCTGGAAATGCAGGTTCTGCTCAGAACCTACAACATATATGGACGATGTAAACTTAAAATCCTTATGCTTCTGCACTGCAAGATGCAGATCCTGTGTCATGTAGAGGGATGTACCGTCACCCCTTAACAGGAACTTTTTAGGAAGATTATGCTTTTCAAGGTCAGCGTATATCGCGCCTGTATCGTCCTTTTCAAGTATACCTTTCTTGAACCCGTCATTCACTATCTTTTTACCGAATGTATATATCTCGCTTTCATAGTACTCTCTCTTGAAATCCACATTAAACTTCTTATAAGTTTCCTTGAAACCGTCCAGAGCCCATTTCCGCATCTTTTTCCATAACGCTAGAGTCTCTTTATCTCCTGCTTCCCACTTGCGAAGCATCTCCTGAGCCTCTTCCTCTAACCCGAGCATGTCCTTAGCTTTCTGGTTGAACATCACATAGAAATCTCCGACAAAAAAGTCGCCTTTCCTGTCTGGCTCTTTATTCTTACCCCATCTTTGATATGCAAGCATGCTTTTGCATATATGCACACCTCTGTCATTCACCAGGTTAACTGGGATAACCTCATTGCCAGCGTTCTCAAGTAGCAACAGCACAGACTTTCCAAGTACCATGTTACGTACATGGCCAAGGTGCAATGGTTTGTTTGTGTTCGGAGCAGGATACTCTATAACTATCCTGTCCTTTCCAGCGTGGCTTTTTCCATAGAACTCTTTTTCTTTCTGTATAGCAAGAAGAACGTTCTTTGCCTGCTCTTTCTTGTTTATGTAGAAGTTCAGGTACGGACCAGCTGTTTTAATCTCTTTGATAAGATCATTTTTATTAATCTTTGCGCTTAACTCCTCAGCAATATCCTTAGGATTCTTTTTCATGCTCTTTGCAAGAACAAAGCATGGAAAAGCATAATCCCCAAGCTTATGATCAGGAGGAACCTCTAAAGAAACATCCTTTAACTTAGTAACACGTTTTAACTCCTTAACGATATACGATTCAAACTTGTTCATAATGAGAATTTATAGGATTTTGGTTTATTAATCTTTCTGTCAAAAAATTTAAATATCTCTTCCCAATCTCAGCATTCATGGAAGACCTTAACCAACGCGCAATCTATAAACATTACAAAGGCGGACATTACATTGTCATAGGCGTTGGCACGCATGTAGAAACTGGTGAACAGTTTGTAGTGTTCAAGCCTATCGAGAACCAAAAGATTATCTGGATACGTCCTATCAAGGAATTCCAGGCAATAGTCGATGTTGACGGCATACCTACTAAGCGTTTTACTTATGTAAGACATGCTCTTTAGACAAAATCCCCAACATTTATAAACTAAAAATCCATTAATTCTTCTATGGTAAGCTTTGCAGATTTCTGGGACGATATCTCAGACGACCCTGATGCACGAAAAAGGGCTAATAAAGTTATTAGATTTATCAACAAGTACAATCCTAAAGCAAAGGTCGTTCTTGAGCTAGGCGTTGGAAACGGCGCAGTACTTGCCAACTTTCCTAAGAAATACGCTTTAAGCGGTCTTGATGTTGACAAAAGTTATGTTGAACTAGCAAGGAAAAAACTTCCAAAATCTGATCTGTTCACAGCTAGCATGCACAACTTCAGGAAAAAGCAAAAATATGATGTGATTTTCTCTATTTTCGATTCGATTAACTTTCTAACCAGTTTTCAGCAATGGAAACAGACCTTCACAAATGTACAAATGCATCTTAAACCTAATGGAATCTTTGTTTTTGACATGTACACGCCTTTAATGTTAAAAACAGCAAGGAACTGGCTGAAATGTTACAAGGAAAAGTTCGGTTTTGTTGTAGATGAGGGAATTGTAAAAGCAAATAACCTCACGTGGCACTATCAGTTATACGTGAAAGTCAAGGATGACGATTATATCAAGCACGTATTTGACTTCACTGAACGAATATATCCTGTAAAATCAGTTGAAAAAGAACTAAGAAACCATTTCAAGGTTTTAGAGAAACTTGATGGAGATACAATGAAAAAACCAACTAAGAGAACTGTAAGACTTCTTTACTGCGTTAAACAAAATCCTTAATATTATGCTTTCTCCATTCCCATCCAAGCCAGCCTAATAGAATAACAGCATCAAACCATGCTTCGTACCCGTTAAATATCCCTGGACAAAGGTTGGCAAGTATACCATAACCGCCAAAAGCGCAATCAAGCAACACGTGAGCAGCCAACCCTATTCCTGCAAACAAGAACAACATCCCGATCATCTTATTTCTTCTTTTTATTTTTTTATTTTTAGTATTTTTATTAATAACAATAAACAAAATCCCGACAAAAATAGCTAATATCGGCCACACAATACTATGCGTTATTGTCCCATGTATATCCCTACCAATCAACAACCCTATAGGCAGGTCTATATCAGGCAGTATCCCAAACACTCCAGTTAAATAGACAAAGAACAACCCAAACTTGCGTTTAGCAAAAAAATCTCTATATATGTCAACACCTATTATAGGCAACAATATATGTGTAACTGCATGCGCCATCTACAACCTCATTGAAGGATTAACAAAATTAAGAATCTTATACTTAACCCTGCCACCAACAAATGACTTAGCAACATCAACAAACTCTTTAATAGCTCTCTCCAAAACCTGGTACGTGACAGGAGACAACCCATCAAAATACAACACAGCGTTCTTTGTATAATGCGTTATCTTTGTATCCTTGCTCTCATGCCAACTCCATCTTCTGGCTAAGACTCTGGAATCATCAACAACTATCAACTCTCCTGGTTTAGGATGTTCAAGTTTCATATGCTCAGGCTTTAACGTCTCCCATCCTTCAGCAATCTTAAACCTGACATCCCCTTTTAACTTGTCAAAGTCATCACCGCCTATAGGTATAAGCTGTTTAAGCATGAAATATCTGTACAGGTCAACCAGATTATTCCTGTGAGGAACATCTTTACCAAGCAAAACATCATGCATTATATTCTCAACAGCTGTATGATATCCTACACTTTTTCCATAAGCCTTTTTCCAGTTAGTGATATAAGGAGACTTAGAAAAACCTTTCAAAACATAGGTGTCCCTGCAGTAGGTAGATATCTCGTCCAGCATCTTACGCACAACATCAGAACCATCCCGTTTATTGTCCATACCTTTGATTACTACAACACCTATATTCAATCTAGAGAACTTCTTAAACACCTCTTTTTCCACAACCAACTTCATACTATGATTCTTGTTCTATTTATATATAAACTTTTAGGTTTTAATTTTCTTCATCAACTCAACATTCTTCTCGCTCTGCTTTAATGCTGTCTTCATAAGAACTTGATTCTCTTCCTTAAGCTTTGCTATCAGAGCATCCCTTCTCTTCAACTCTTCAGCGTATAGCTTTTCAATCTCTTCAACTGATTTCATTCTGTAGCTTCTTCAACGCAGTATCAACTGCAACAAACAGGTTCCTGTCAACCATCTCTGAGTTGTAGCTTTTGCCGTTATCCATGAGCTTAGCTTTAATGTCGTACTTCTTTGAAGCTTCTGTCTCATGCACATGCTTCATTGTAAGGCTCAGCCTCTCAAAGTTGCTTGACATGTCAGACATCTTTCTCGCATAGTTCCCTATTATCTTCTTCAATATAATAAAAGAACCAGAGTCCAAATCTTTAAACCCAGACAACTCGATGTTACCACCAAGTGTTACTATTTCATCTTCCATATGAGATCCCTCCATGTAACACTACGTATACTATAAGTTCAACACATATATATTATTTGCTATTTAATCTTGATTTTATTCTAAAAAAAACAAAACATTTAAATACCATAACTCAAATATATAGTCTAAACTAATATTTTAAAAAGAGGTGATTAAATGGCAAAAAAAGACATAGCACCATGGTTTGCATGGCTAGTTCTAATTATAGGTGTATTATACCTATTAGGAGATTTAGGAACTTTTGCAATGAGTCTAGAATGGTACACATTGGCATTCCTACTACTAGGAATTAAGTTCTTGACACACTAGATTTTCTTTTTTTTTAATTTTTTTTAATATTCAATACGCATTCTAGCTGTTATAATCAATAAAAACTAAAATCCCGTATAATAAATATAAATTAGAAATATAAAATAAGAAAAATAAATTTTATTTCTTCTTACCAACAATCCTGCAAACAGTTGTACTACACTTAGGGCAAGTACCCTTAATCATCACCATCTTATTTTTTGTAACTGTCTCCTTTGGATTCTTGATCTCAACTTGACATTTACATTTCATACATCTACCTTGTGCCATAATCATCCCTCCATCTGTTTTAAAAATATATCATATATGAAATATTAAGGCTCTTTTATAAATGTTTGCTTTTTTTACGTACAGTTTTCTCAATTTTTACCTCAGGAACCGTCCATCTTACAAGTCTAAAGAATCCGTACAATATGAAGAAAAATAACACTGCTGCTAAAATTGTTACCATATCAAAAGGAACCACAGTTGAATATACGATTGCAATAGCCACATACGCAGTTACATTGTTCGGCAGTGCAGATGATATAAAAAAAGCCACTTTCTTAGGAAGGAAATGGAAATAGTCAAGGAACATAAGCCACAATGCTTCAACACCTACAAGGCAGGCTACTAATGTTTTCATGTATGTTGTGCTGAGATTGGCCAGTGTAATAGGATTAGTGTATATATGCCTGAACAGGTCAATAGCCACAAACAACAGTACTATAGCGTTTCCAAAAGCAGTGTTCCATCCAAGCTCCTCCTGTCTATACCTTCCAAAATAAAACTCCATCAGCAGCAGAGTGACAAACAAAGGTATAACTATCCATATCATCTCAGGATGAACTACTGGAGCCTTTAGTAAAATTATAAACCTTGGATATACCTGTTGAAGAAAATATTCTTTAACAACCAGTAATACACTAAGCAAACACTATCACCTCTTTAAATATATAACACAGAATTGGTATTTAAGACTTTTCCTCAACAACTTCGTCCTTAGCTTATTCAGCTGCTATAGGCTCTTCTGCTGTTTCGATTACAGCTTCCTCAGCCTCAATCTTTGGAACTTCCTTCTTAGGTTCCTTAGCAACAATCTTAGAATTCTTTTTTATCTTCTTTGACTCTATCTTGAACGCCCTTATCTCGTACAGCCTTAGAGGGTACACCTTTCCAAGCTGCTCTCTCATCCCTCTTTGGAACTTGGTGGATATTACCTCTTGTACAAATGTATCATAATTATTCTTTTTCATATACTCAGCAATCTTTTCCCTGTTTATCCTGACAAGACTGCTCTTTGCAGAACCGCTTGCCTTGTTACGTGTAAGCATCAGAGGTTTAACCCTGACATTCAGGTTATTCGCTGTCTCTACAACAAACGAATCATCAAGCTTATCCTTGTTCCTTCTTACAACCCTTTTTATAGAAGCAGTGGTCATTCCATAGCCTATGACCTCTGTTTGAGCATTCGCGTTCTTAATCTCCTTTACCTTGAGATCAACGTACATGTTCTGCTTTTTAATATCATTTGTGAGGTTCATCAGATTAACTTTCATGATCCTTCCTACAAGATTCTCAGGATCTAGAACATGACTTTCGCCAATAACAACATTCCTGAATACTTTAGGTGCAACTACAGGAATCCATCTCTTCTTCTTTATTTTTAATGAACTAGCCGCTTTCTTTGCCATTGTTGCACTGGAAAAAGTAGGTGTTTATAAATCTTACTATGCGGTTAGCTTTATATGCAACTAGCAACTCTGCTTTAAATATGCGCAGTAGGAATAGAAAATTTAAAACACTGACAAAACTCATACTTGCAGGAGTAGCCTCTTTAATGATGGCTGCAGGACCTCATAACTACAAAGATACTACAAGATATAAATACAACCCTGACGGTTCTATCAATATAAACTCTCCAAAGAATCTCATCGCAGACAAGGAACTTGGAAAGCTTATTGGTATGAGGATGTGGGAGGGTTGGAAAAAATCTCCTGCTTGGCCAAAGATGAGGGGCGTTAAACACATCTTTTTTCTCAGCAGGTACGCAACTGCATATGCAGTTCCTTTAAAGGCTAAGCCAGACCTCACCATGCTTGAAAAAGCATTGCAAGACGTGACTGAAGAGTTCAGAAGCTATGGAATCAGACGTTTTTACAGTCTAAATCCTGTTCTTTCTAAAGAAGATATGCTGTCTGGATCCAATAACGTGAACATTGTTAATGATCTTGCAGAAACCATAGAGGGAAAAGTAAGACTTCACTGGCATGACAAATCAATCGACACCACTTACAAGACAAAGAGAGATGGCGACAAAGGCAATACTATAACCACGCTAAGATTTAATGTTGATACAGGTAGTTTCTACATCACCAGGACAGAGGTGTTTATAGAACATCCAGAAACCCCTCTTCAGGCATACGTGCGCCTCTACTCAGAACTGCTTCATTCAGAACTATCACCATCAACACTACATCTGCTAAACTCTTTGCTTAAGGGGAAGAGGACAGGAAACTCCTGGACTTTCAAAAATGAAAGTGAATGCTTCAGAGCCAGGGAACTGACTGATGAAGCAATTGTGCACGGCCTTTGTAATAATTGGTTACTTGAGAACTACAGGATTCTCGGGTTGGATTATGGAGAAGTCTGTGCAAGAATTAATAGGTTTGAGAAACAGCCAAAATATCATGGTTCAATATTTGTAAAGAATCTGGCATCTGCAGCATCAAGACCCGTCGTATACAGAGAATTCAAGAAAGATCCTGTTGCTCTATGGAAATCCCTTAAGTCTAGACATCCAGCTCCTTAACCTCTTTAGCATGCTCCTGTATAAAAGCCCTTCTCGGCTCTACAAGCTCTCCCATCAACAAGCTGAATATTTCATCTGCCTCTACAGCATCTTCTATTGTAACCTTTTTCATTGTCCTTGTCTCAGGGTCCATTGTAGTCTGCCACAGCTGCTCAGGGTTCATCTCCCCTAATCCTTTATAACGTTGTATTGTGACATCATTGCCAAGCTCGCCTAGTATCTTTTCCTTTTCAGCATCATTGTAAGCATATCTTTTCTCTTTGCCTTTCTTGATAAGATACAATGGCGGCATTGCGATGTATAGGTAACCTGCTTCAATAAGTTCGCGCATATACCTGTAGAAGAACGTCAAAAGAAGCGTAGTAATATGGTTGCCATCAGTATCAGCATCAGTCATTATGATTATTTTGTGATACCTTGCCTTGTTGATATCAAACTCTTCAGCTATCCCGCACCCAAGAGCTGTTATAAGGGTTGTGATCTCTTCATTCTCCATCATCTTGTTGATTCTTGCCTTCTCGACGTTAAGTATCTTACCTCTTAACGGAAGTATTGCCTGATACTTTTTATCCCGGCCCTGTTTAGCAGAACCTCCTGCACTGTCTCCCTCTACTATATACACCTCTGACTTTGCAGGGTCTTTCTCCTGGCAGTCAGCAAGCTTACCAGGCAAAGAGCCAGAATCAAGAACGCTCTTTCTCCTTGTCAATTCTCTTGCCTTTCTCGCTGCCTCTCTTGCCTTTGCAGCGTTCAGGCACTTCATCACGACATTCTTTGCAATTGCAGGATTCTCTTCAAAGAACATGCTAAGACCGTCTGTCACTATTGAATCAACAACGCCTTTAACCTCATGGTTGCCCAGCTTTGTCTTTGTCTGGCCTTCAAACTGTGGATGCCTTAGCTTGACGCTGATCACAGCTGTCAACCCCTCTCTCACGTCGTCTCCAGACAACTTGATTCCTCCTTTATCGAGTTTATTCTTCTGTATATATGTATTGATCACTCTTGTAAGTGCAGTCTTAAACCCTGAAAGGTGGGTCCCTCCTTCATGGGTATTGATATTGTTAGCGAATGTAAATATATTTTCCTGGTAGCCGTCGTTATATTGCATAGAAATCTCTAAAAACGTGCTGTTCTTCTCTTTCTGGAAGTATATAGGTTTGTGCAACGGGTTTTTGTTCTTGTTAAGATACTCGACAAACGAGATAATTCCTCCTTCGTACTTGAACAATTTTTCCTTGTTATTCCTTAGGTCCTTGATCGATATCTCCAGACCTTTGTTCAGGAAAGCCAGTTCCCTTAACCTTGAACTCAAAGTCTCGAACTGGAACTCTAGTGTCTCGAATATCTCTTCATCGGGCACAAACGTGATGCTTGTCCCTGTTTCATTAGTATCTCCTATCTCTTGCAACTCTGTCTTCTTTTTCCCTCTCTCAAACTCTATTGCATAGACCTTTCCGTCTCTCTTGACCTCGACCCTTAGATACTTTGACAATGCGTTTGTACACGATACCCCAACTCCGTGAAGGCCTCCTGACACTTTATACGCGTTATTGTCGAACTTACCGCCCGCATGCAGCATTGTTAGCACAATTTCAACAGCAGGCTTGTTATATTTTGGATGCATGTCAACAGGAATGCCCCTGCCATTATCCACCACGGTCACGCTTCCGTCTGTATTTATTATAACGCTGATCTTTGTGCAGAAACCAGCCAATGCTTCGTCTATGCTGTTGTCAACTACTTCATAGACTATGTGATGCAACCCTCTTATAGAGGTGCTTCCTATGTACATCGCAGGCCTTTTTCTGACCGCTTCTAAGCCTTCCATGACCTGGATCTTTTCTGCTCTGTATGTCTCCATTTTTCTCACTAATTTGCGTTTTTATCGACTATAAAAGTATATAAATAGAACAAGCAGTCCTTTATAAATGTTTCGTTGGAATTCGGGCGTTTCAGGCCCTGTATCCTTCGAATTCAAATAAATCAAAAAAAATTAGCTACTTTCGTTGTATCCGCCTTCAGCGCCGAAAAGCACGCCAGCATCTTCTGCATTCATATCGTCTTCGTCAACAGCATCCTGCAGTTCTTCTGCTGAGAACTCAGAGTCTTTGAACACATCAGATTCAATCTCTCGCATTATGTCGCTCGCCATATCATCTCACCCCCAATTCTTGAAATCTATAGAAAGGTTTAAATATATATACCTTCTCCTTATAGTATATATACATTATAGGAATACAACCTAGATATATGTATTCACTGATGAATAGTTTGGGGGGATATACATGGTAGATTATAGAAAACTTATCAGTTTTGGAAAAAGTTCGTACGTAATTTCATTGCCAAAGAACTGGATCGATAAGAACAAGCTCCTGAAGGGAAGCCTTATCGCAGTACGCGAAGACGTCGAGAACCTTATCTTAAGTCCTAAGCTTGACGACGAGAAAGCAGAGAAAAAGGAAATCACGATTAATATAGACGGCAAATCATTTGCCCAGATGCGAAGAGAGATATTTCCAGCGTATGTCAATAACTTTCATGCCATTAACATCATCGGTAAAGAGCTCAAAGAAAAGGCTCCTCAGGTAAGGGAGGTGCTTCACAACCTTATGGCACTCGAGATCATGGAGCAGACATCTGATAAGATTATAGCGCGCGACTTTGTCAACATGGACAAGATAAACATGATCAATCTTATACGAAAGATGGATGTCATGACCCGTTCAATGCTGGAAGACCTTGATTTCAAGTCAAAGATCCATCATGAGAACATAGCCCACAGGGATGAGGACATCAACAGGATAATGTTCCTTTTGTTCAGGGCGATGAAGTTCGCAATGCAGAACCCGCACATGATGCGCGAGTACAAGGTTACTCCGATAGAGTTGTTTTACCGCTGGAATGTTATCTCCTCTATTGAGAAGATCTCCGACGAGATTAAGAGGATCGCAAGGTTTTCACACAATATCAAGCTCCAGAAGGACTTGACAGACGATCTGAACAAGCTTGTTGCAGATATCAAGACCAACTTCGAGACAATAATGAAAGCTTTCTACAACAAGGACAGGCAACTTGCTTACAAGGTCGCTGATTTCAAGAAACGCGGAATCAAGCAATGTGATGAGCTTTACGCAAAGTACTGGAAACGTGAGCATCTGCCGAACATAATTGAGAAGCTTCGCAATATGATAGTTGCAGTCCATACCATTACAAGAGCAGTCTACGCTTGATATTTGCTACAGTAAGCTTTAAATACGACGGATTTTCGCTATATATTTGGGGAAATATATAGCATGTTCAACAGTTTGACTGGCCGGATAATTCAATGTATAGTTCCATTGATAGAACCTGATAATCGCGATATCTATAACGGTATTTATCAGCACAGGGTCATGAGACAACTTCTCTCTAGTGCAGATCATTATCTAGTTAACAGATTAAAGCCTGATAAGATTCTTAGAAAAAAAAAGGAATGGCTTGACTTGCTCTTTAAGCCTGGCGAGCTATGGCGAACTCTAAAAGCTTGGGTGATCGATTGGGACAAACAACGCGCAAAACAGTGGTATGACCTTATTGAACGCAATCCAGAACCTCACGCCACAGTCGAATGGGTTAAAGGAGAGAAAAACGATAAGTTCAATAACATCACAAAGGTCTATGAACTGTTCCTGACAGAAGACTCCAAGAGGATTCCATTAAACATAGTTGGAGTATCAAGACCCATTAACTCTTATGGCTCAAAGCACGACTTTGACACAGCTTTCAAAGCTCACTGCGCAGCATACGATCTTGGCGCTTTAGTTGTAAGGCCTGTCGCTTTGATGAGAGACTCTGATAGGAGTATTGAGATGTTCAAGCAAGAGCTTGCAACCGCTAAATCTTCAATGCCTCTTGAAGACTTGGTCGGGAGGACAAGAGGTATAGACCGCAAAGAGATCTACTTTACAGAGAAACTCCCAGGTCTTCGCTCAGATAAAGCTATTGCATACCTTGGAGTGCTTTCGAAGACTCTGGAGTCCCAGAAGAGACGCGGCTCAAAAAAGCAAAAAGCGCTTAGGCAAAGGCAGGCAAATTTCCTGACCAAGGTACGATCTTATGCATTGGACAAGCATTTTGAATCTGTTGTTGATTCTGTTGGAAGGATGTCCTTCAATTCTTCAAGATTTAGCGATGATGTTGCAGTAAGGGATATTTCGGAATTCATGCAGGACGAGTTTGAGAGGGCGATACTCAAACTTGAACGTGCAACAATCCATGCAAATCATGGCAACTCCATAGACCCTTGCACATTTGATAAACGAAAATATTTCCGCGGCGTGTTCGAGGACTATTTTGTGCACCTCGCAAGACTTATCACTGATAATGGTTTTGTCGGAGTATCACACGGCGAGGCTGTGCTCCACCACTTTGCACCTGACAAAGACGGAATACCACGAGCTTATGATTTTGACAAGCTCAGAAAAAACTTCTTTGTTTTCTACGACGTGATTACACTTGCTAACAATCTAATTTCAAACTCAAACTATAGGGAAAGAAAGGATTACTTCTTAAGGTCTGTGGTTTATTTTGCACGAAAACAGTTGGAGTATAATGGGCCTGAAATCCTGAGGTTCAATGTAGACCTTGGAAAGGCAAAAGAGATGTTGGCAGGTTTTGAAATCTCTGACAGGTCTAATCCTACTAAAAAACACCTTAAACTGATTGATCAAGAACAGCTCAAGGCTCTTGAGACTATCTTCGACATGTATTCAGCAGCCTACTATGTGGTGCTTGCAGGCCGAGCTTCAGAACTAAGCTACATTCCAGGTGATGCTTATGCCAAACTCCAGCGCCAGAAAGTCGAGACCCATGAGACCCATCCTGAAGATGTATACTGGGTAGACGCGTATATCTCAGAGCACAGGGAAGATGTTAATAAAGAACTCTTCCAATGGAAAAAATACGCTGGCTCAAAGACAAGCGAGGAGCTTCTTAACGAACTGCGCAGGCCTCTGGAGTTCGAGCTTGGAGAATTTTACGATGCAACACTAACGCGCAAACTCTGCGCATCAAAGATGTACGAGAGCCTTAACAATCTTCTTGAGACCATCCCAAACCCGGGATATGTCGCTCCAAACAATCATCCCCACTCTGTGATATCAAGGTTTAAGAAGGAGATGGAACAATTTGCAGTAAGCCGTAAATATACATCAGACACTAGCGGCGAGATATGTATAAACCAGCCTGTTCAATTTTTTAACTCTAAAACATGAAAACAAGATTTAGATGCGACCTGCACACCCACGGCCCTGAGTCCGACGGAGTGCTGACCCCTGAACAAACTCACAGCCTTTCCAACCAAAACCGCATCGATGTACTTGCAAGGACAAACCATGATACTCTGGAAGGCACAGATGCTTTGGTAGAGCTTGCGTTTAAGGACACTGATAACAGGACTTTTTACATGCGAGGCTGTGCAGAAATCGACTGCAATGATTTTGAGGTTCTGTGGTACGGCGCAGCATACAAGGACAAGGATTTTTTTGATGGTTTGCGTAAATCGCGTGTTGACGCAATGCTATGCATGATCTACAACCTGGAAAAAAAACACGGTGTCAAATTAACACAGCAGGAGATTGAATGGATACTTTCCCATGAAAGCCCTGGCAGACCCCATCTAAGAGAGATCCTGGTCAAGAAAGGGTTTTGCAAGTTTGAAAATGCATTTAACCATCTTCTTAGCTCAAACGCGCCTGAGTCTTCAAGGGTCCATGTTCCAAGGACCAAGCCAGGGATAGATGTTGCAATTTACAAAGCACACGAGGCTGGCGCAAGAGCAGTGCTCGCTCACCCTGGAAAGTATAAAGGTTCTTTTGAAGCCCTCCATGAAAAGATTACTGAGTTCTACGAGATGGGTGGAGACGGTATAGAATGTTTCTATCCTTACAAGACAGAACGTTTCTGCAGAATCAGGCTTGGAAAAAAATACCATCCAAGTATCGAGCGGGAGGTAAGGACCGAGATTGTGGCTTTCAAGAGAGAGTTGGCAGGTATTGTCAGGGGCATAACCATGGCATCTGAAAGGATGTTTGTAATGACAGGCGGAAGCGATGCCCACGACATTCGAGACTCTGAAGACGGAGAAAATATACAGCGCATCGGCTCGCCTCATGGAATGGTTTACCTTAAGTCAGAGGAGGTAAGATTCTTGTGCGGTTCATACGCCCATCATTTTGATTCTTATCTTCGCTCTCTTGAAGAGCAAGAATTTATCTGATCTCAGAATACCTTCTAATTTGAATAATAAATCAGAATAAAATATTAACCAAGAATATTAAAATAAAATAATAAAAAGATTTACTCCAACCCTTCAATGATTGGAGCCCTGTTAACATCTTTTACTGTGACAGTTATTGTCTGCGAATCTTCTCCGCCGTTACCGTCTGAAGCTGTGACAGTTACTTTATAGGCTCCAGCATCTTTGTAATTGGTTTTGTACGTGGCGGATTTCATCCATCCTGAGTAGGTGAAGCTGACCTCGTCGCCGTCTGCATCAGTCGCTTCTGGCTCTAGCCTTACAGTCTCTCCCTCGTCGACAACAATATCGCTCAGCTGCGCAAGCACAGGATCGTCGTTTATGCTCAGGATCTCAATCAGGACGTCAACCTCGACATCATTCTGCCCATCTGATACAGTTACAGTAGTGTAATACTTGCCGTCATCTCCCATCTCAGTCTGCCACTCGCCGTTCTCGTCAAGAGGTTTTTCATACGTGAATGTAAGCGTATCTCCATCAGGGTCTTTTGCATTAAGCTTCACCTTGACTAGTTCACCTTCATTTTTTGTAACAGTGAGCACGCTGGATTTTGTTTCTGTTTCTTCAAGCTCTTCTTCTATATTGTCATTTCTTTCAACCCTTTCAGGTTCTTCCTCTACGACTTCGTCAAGCTCTTCATCAAGTTCATCAAGGTTTTCAAGCTCTTCGAACACGTCACCTGAATCGCTATCCTCAACAGAGTCCTCAATCACAGGATCATCAACAACTGAATCGTCCACAACAGAGAAACTGCCCTCAGGCTTGCAAGCGCTAAGAACAAATAATGCCAGTACCAGGCACGCTAATATCACATATAACTTCTTCATTAACTCCACCTCACGTTTATTATAAATAATCAATTACTATCTTAGAATACTCAAATGGAATTAGTATATAAGCTTTATAGTATTAAATTGAATATGTTCAAAGATATAGTTTTTGTTTATATAATTAGAGGCGGCATTAACCAAACAGGGTTTTCTTCTTTTTCTTAAGCTCTTCATCCAGTTTCTTTAGCAGTTCTTTCTGTTTCTTTGACAGTTTTTTTGGCACCTCTACCTGTACACGCACCATCTCGTCTCCTGAACCAAAACCTCTAAGGCTCTTTATCCCTTTACCTCTCATCCTGAAAACAGTTGCTGGCTGTGTACCTGGAGGTATCTTCAGCTTTGCAATGCCTTCCAATGTAGGAACCTGGACCTCTGCTCCTAACGCAGCTTGCGTGAATGATATAGGAACAGTGATGTAAAGGTTGTTGCCCTCTCTATGGAATATCTCGTGCTCCCTGACATGTATCACAATGTACAGGTCTCCGCCAGGCCCGTTTTTCTCCCCTGCTTCGCCTTCTCCTGATACCCTTAACCTTGAACCATTGTCAACACCTGCTGGAACAGTTATCTCTATCTTTTTATTCTTTTCAACCCTGCCAGCTCCGTCGCACATAGGACAGAACTCTTTGACTACCTTTCCCTCTCCTCTGCACCTCTTGCACGTCGTAGTTGTTGCAAACATCCCGAAAGGAGTCCTCTGCGCTCTTTTGGTATAACCAGAACCGTTACATTCGGGGCACGTCTTTATGTCTGAAGAATTCTTTGCCCCAGTGCCGTTACATTTTTTACAGCTCTCAAGTTTAGGTATGATGATGTTCTTCTTTGTACCTGAGGCAGCTTCCTCTAAAGATATCTCGATATCATACCTCAGGTCAGCGCCTCTTGCAGGTCCGCTTCTTCTCCTGCCTCCTCCAAAAAACTGGTCAAATATGTCTCCAAAATCAAAACTGCTGAAACTTCCGAACATGTCAGAGAAATCAAAACCCTGGCCAGAGAAATCAGCTGTACCGAACTGGTCATACTGCCTTCTCTTTTCATCATCGCCTAACACCGCAGCTGCTTCGTTTATCTCTTTAAACTTCTCAGCCGCACCCTCTTCCTTGTTGATGTCAGGATGGTACTGTTTAGCTAACTTCTTGTAAGCTTTCTTGATCTCTTCCTTTGACGCGTCCCTGCTGACGCCCAGCATCTCATAATAATCTTTTCCCATCTAACAGCTCCTCTTCGATATTCTTGACATATTCTGACCATGATTCATGTTTTTCAACAGGAATCCCATATTTATTGAAAATGTATTCTAATCGCTCTTCTACTGTTACCAATGTCCTGCAAGGGTTAGTAATTTTGTCAACATAAAACACGATTTTCTCCTCGGTTGTCTCAGGACTGGTCTCAAAAAAATGGTTTTTGCAAATCCTGGCGACCTCAGGATAACCAAGCTCTAAAAGAAACCTCTCGCCTAACTTGTTATGCTGGTCTCCAACATGCGATTTCTTAATATCGTGCAGCAAAGCTCCTGCAATCAACAGTTCTCTGTTAACATTAATACCTCTTTGCGTTATAATGTCTGCAATCTTTAGCGAGAGTTCTTTAACAAAAACTGAATGCTCTATCATTCTAGGGTTATGCTCCTCAAGCAAGTTCATACATTCCTGTTCAGTTGGTATGTTCATTTTCGTTCAGTTTCAATAGATCGTCTGGCTCAATGTCGAGCATTGAAAATATTTCCTTCTCAAGTTCTGCTACTAACCTGTCCGCTTCCTCAGTCTCGTACGATTCGTGGAGATGCGGGTTCCTCTTATGGCCGTCCTCCGCCCTCTCCTGGATGGATACTATTTGGTCATGCTTGACACGTTTATCTGAATAATAGATTATTTTTTCGTTTAATGTTCTTGGCCTGTTCTTTTCGTCGAGTATTAGTCTGTACCTGTGCTTGCGAACAAGATTGGCAACTTCAGGGTATTCATGTTTTAACACTTCATACGCTGCATCGCCATGGTGCATGTGGCCGTAATCATTGATTGTCTTCTCCCAGATTCTTCTATCCTCGTCAGTGATGCTTTGCCCGAACTTATCGTCTTCTATTGCTTTGAAGTTACAGACCCTTAAAAGGTCGTGGAGCAGGCTCGCCCTATCAATAAGCTCAACATCCACATCATTACCCTTTTCTTTGAACTTATTAGCAAGATATACTGCCACCTTGTTTACTTTAAGGATGTGCTTAATAACATGATCTGGAACATGCCACTGTTTCAAGAGTTCAAAGCATCTTTCCCTGCTTGGTATTTTCATAACAACCCTTCGCCTCTTGTCAGCTCTTTTGATTCTTTCTGCATATTTTCAAGGTCCATCCAGTACTCTGGTTTTTCCCATAGTTCTGCAATAAGTCCTTGAAGTTTGGGCTTAAGTGCATTTTGTGCCTCAGGATTCCCTGCAACAGCTGTAACATAATCCTCGTCATTAATGCTGTCGACACCTTCAACAACATCCTTGTTAAAATCAGGATCTTTGTCATAACATACGACGGGCACAACATGAACTATGGAATCATTGAACTTAAAATTGCCGTGCGGCTTATGTACCTTGTAAACCTTGGGGTCAAGACAAGCCTCAATCGCCTTTGCAATAGCATCATCAGGACCAGTCTCAACTACGGCGCTTAGTGTATGCGGAAAATCCTTGTCAGCGTATTTAGATTCGTAAAGCCAGAAACGTACCATCTCAGGAATAAAATGATTCTCTTCACCTCCAACATTAACATAATGAACAACAACTGCTAAAGCTTTCTCTTTCATTCAAATCTCCCCTTTACTTTGTACTCATCATTGTCAAGAATCCTTGAAAGATCCTTCTCAACATCTATAACCTTCTTGGCCCTCCTGAAAAACAGATACCTCATGGTATAATAAGTGGCCAGAAATGCTCCTATCCCGATCAAAAGGTTATAGTCCATGTTCGAACCAATAATAAAAAAACAATTTAAAAATCTTTACTTTTCATCCTCTACCTTGTAATCTGCATCTACTACTTCTTCATCTTTCTTAGATTTGCCCTTGTCTTCTTTCTTTCCAGTTTGTTCTTGGCTAGATTTCTGGTAAAGTTCAGTAGCAGCTTCCTGTGCAAGCTTGTTAAGTTCCTCGAGCTTAGCCTTTATCTTAGGTATTTCCTTTTTCTCCATTAGCTTCTTAAGCTCCTCAACATGCTTCTTTATCGGGTCCAGCTTTGCCTTGTCGACCTTGCCTTCCATATCCTTCATTGTCTTCTCTGTTGTGAAGATGAACGAGTCTGCTTGGTTAAGCACATCAGCTTCTTCCTTCTTTTTCTTGTCATCTACTGCATGCGCCTCAGCGTCCTTCTTCATCTGTTCAATCTCTTCCTCTGAAAGGTTGCTGCTCGCTGTAATTGTAATCTTCTGCTCCTTGCCAGTACCTTTATCCTTTGCAGAGACGTTCAGGATCCCGTTTGCATCGATGTCAAATGTAACCTCGATCTGCGGAACCCCTCTTGGAGCTGGTGGTATGCCAATAAGATCAAACTGTCCAAGAAGTTTATTGTCATTGAACATCGGACGTTCTCCTTGAGCAATCCTGATGGTAACAGCAGGCTGGTTATCAGCTGCAGTGCTGAACACCTGCGACTTCTTTGTAGGGATTGTTGTGTTCTTGTCAATCAACTTTGTAAAGACCCCTCCAAGTGTCTCGATACCGAAACTTAAAGGTGTCACATCTAACAGAAGAACATCCTTGACATCTCCCTTTAGAACCCCAGCCTGGATTGCCGCTCCTAAAGCAACAGCTTCATCAGGGTTTACGCTCTTGTCACCGTCCTTTCCTGTGATGTCCTTGACAAGCTTCTGCACTGAAGGTATCCTTGTAGAACCTCCTACAAAGATAACCTTATGTATGTCATCAGAACTCATCTTAGCATCTTTCAAAGCCTGTTCAGTAGGCCCCTTTAATCTTTCAAGTATAGGGTCTATCAACTTCTCAAACTCAGCTCTTGACAGTTCTGTGTTAAGATGTTTTGGACCTGATGCATCAGCAGTTATGAACGGCACATTGATTGTTGTGCTTGTCTTTGTGCTTAGCTCGATCTTGGCTTTCTCTGCAGACTCTTTAAGACGCTGGTGAGCCACTTTATCCTCTCTTAGGTCTATACCATACTGTTTCTTGAAATCAAGAGCCATCTTATCTATAAGAAGGTCATCTATATCATCTCCCCCAAGATGGTTGTCGCCGTTGGTGGCTTTAACCTCAAAGACTCCGTCTCCAAGCTCGAGTATGCTAACATCAAACGTGCCTCCTCCAAAGTCAAATACGAGTATGGTATGCTCCTTGCCCTTGTCAAGGCCGTAAGCTAACGACGCTGCAGTCGGCTCGTTGATGATCCTTAACACGTTAAGGCCAGCAATCTTTCCTGCATCTTTAGTAGCTTGCCTCTGCGAATCTGTGAAATAAGCAGGTACTGTGATAACAGCATCTGTTACCTTAGTCCCAAGGTACGCTTCAGCATCCTGTTTAAGTTTCTGCAGTATCATCGCAGATATCTCCTGTGGAGCATAATCCTTGCCCTCTATTGTCACTTTGAAGTCTTCACCCATGTGCCTTTTGATACTTCTCACTGTATGTTCTGGGTTAGTTATTGCCTGGTTCCTTGCAATCTGGCCCACAACCCTTTCACCGTCTTTAATTAATACAACGCTCGGCACAGTCCTTCCTCCTTCAGCGCTCGGGATAATAGTAGCTTTTCCTCCTTCCATCACAGCAACAGCTGAGAAGGTTGTACCGAGATCGATTCCTATAGCTTTAGTCATTTTTTTTACCTCCTTGGAAGACAAAAATGCTGAAGCCTCAAAAATCGTTGATTTTTGTTGGCTTTAGTCATTTTTTTACCTCCTATGAATTTGTTTATTCTCAGCCTCTTTTAACCTAGATAGTGAGGAGTCTCTCTAGTAGTCTTTTTCTCCTCATTGTTTTTAACGTCCTTCTTGACTTTTTTCTCCAAAGACTTTAGAGCCTTTGGCTTGTCGATCTTTCCAAACTCCTTTTCATACCTCTCCACTACAGTCTTCAAAAGTTCAAGTATCTGCTTTGCATGGTACGGATCAGTCATTATTACATTATGCACCATGCACAGGGTATTCCTTTCTCTGCTCCTTGGGTCTATCCTTGGAGTAACATTCTTGAAATCAAATATGAACTGCATAGGGTTAAAGTTTATAGAAAGTTCATGTGCAAAAAATGCGTCTCCGTCTGTTATCGAAAGATTAATCTTTTTCTGTTCCATTTTTTCCTCCAGCTGACCTTAACTCGTCAACCCTCTCCTGTTTTAGTATGATTCTTTCATTGTTAGTCTTTTCCCTGAAAGACACCACCTCTACACTTTCAAGGAACTTTGTAAGCTTTCTAAGAGCATCCTGCTTTTCCTCTGGGTTTAACGACCCAATTGCTTCATATAAACTCTGGTCATAGCACACAAGGTCAACGTTGTTAGGTTTGCACATCACAAGCGTCTCGACCTTATCGGATGTACCTAAAAAATACCTCAATATTGCCTCAGCCTTTAACATCATTCTTTGTTTTTGCATCTAAGCACCTCTCAGGGTCTTGCCAATCAGTATGGTTTTTTCTCCGAACCTGTAATGGTTCTCAAGCTCGCCCTCTTTCTTATATCCTAGCGACTCGAATAGCTTAACTTTGTCAGTTTCATTCTCTGCCAGCCCCAGCTCGATCTTAACACTCCCTTCACTGTCTGCAATCATCTTTTCAGCCTCTTCAACAAGCATTCCTGCCATATCCTCGTTAGCAAACACCTCATGGTTAAGCCTCCATACAGTGTGCTTTTCTGTAACAATCCTCGGCTTTGCAAAAATACATCCTTTAACGCCTGCGTCTATATACATCAGACCAAAACTATCATCACAAGCATCATAATCCCTAAGATACTGCAAAATCTCAGCATCATTTTTACTGAATATGTTATGTTTTGGAAAACCTTGTTTCAGTATAGGAACCAACTTTTCATAGTCATCTATCTCAACTATCTTTATCTCCATTATAGCAACACCTCTTTTATTATCCGTTTATGCTCAAAACCCATGTCAAGCTCTTCTACCTTTGAAAGCTGAACAAACCTGAGCATGTCGCTCTCAACATTCGCTTTTAATTCCCCTTTGACATTCCCTGCAAAAACATAAGTTATTGCCTCCCATTTATACTCTGGAAACATCTCTGGATACTGCTTTACAAAATTGATATCATAAAAATCCAGTCCAGTCTCTTCCTTGACCTCTCTTATCACAGCTTTCTCAACATCCTCGTTCTTTTCGACATGGCCTCCTGGCATCACCCACTTACCTTTGAACGGTTCCTCTGTCCTTCTTTCTAGAAGAATCTTGTCATCTTTGACGATTATGGCTGTGACTGTTTTCATAGTTCCTCAAACCTCAGTATCTTTTTTAGTCTCTCCCCATCTACTAGATCCAGAAGCTCTCCTCCTGGTATTGTTTTGTTATTCTCTAAATACAAAGCCCACTGCCTGATTGACTCAGCATCGCTTGGATTGACGCAAAAGTTAAGCTTGAACCATTCGCTTAACTCCTCGCCATATCCTGAACACGGACTGCCTACTCGACAGTGTAAAGGCTTTACTTGATGAATAGTACAATCGTCATCTTTAAGGAAGATGCATGTTCCGTACGGTTTGTCGAATTTTGGCCTTAACATCTTTGTATTGAACATCTCAGCTTCTTCAAGGTAATTCTCTATCAGCTCCTTCTCAGTTATCTGCAAAAACGCAGCTATCTTTTGTACATCTCCACCCACTAAAAACCCGCTTCCATAAGTGCAGCATCTGCCGCACCTCTTGCAATCCTTTGCAAGTTTTAATACCTCGCTTAGTGGAGTGTTCTTTGTTATCATTTTTTTGTATTTTTTGCAACCTTTACTTTTGCATGCCTAATTACATTATCATTAAGAGAGTAACCTTGCTGGAGAACCTCAAGCACAGTATCCTGCTCTTTATCAGACTCCTCTGCAAGCAACGCCTCCTGTGTATAAGGATCAAACTTGCCCTTTGCCTCTATCTTCTTTAGGCCTTCATCACTTAATGCCTGCCAGAGTTCTGAAAATATCAGCTCAACACCTTTAACAAACTCTTCATTACACTCTTTATTTTTTAGCGCAAGCTCAAAATTATCTAGTATTGGTAATAGCTTAAGAATTACTTCTTTAGAAGCCATCTTTGCAAAGTCTTGTTTCTCTTTCTCGATCCTTTTTCTATAATTCTCAAACTCAGCTTGCAGCCTTTGCAATGTATCTGTCAGCTCTGCGATCTTCTCATCCCTTTGGTCTTTTTTTTGTTTTTGTTCCTTGTTTTCTTTAGCCATTTAAAGCACCTTTCTGTTGACCTTATATCAACACAGATAATCTTAATTGAACAAATACTATTTAAATCTTTCGGAAAAGGTTTATAAATTCGAAAGATAATAATGATTCTATGATTATCAAATCCCAGAAGATCACTATTGTAAGCATAAGAAAGCCGTCAGGCCATAACATCAATAAGGACTTGCAGTACTTTGGCTCTGCTCTCGGCTTGTTCGGGTTAAGGGATAAGGACAAGAGCTGTTTCAGGATATTTATTGAACTCATTAAGGCAGCAAAACAGCACCAGCCTCTTACATCTGACGAGTTAGCAGCTCGCTTAAACCTTACAAGAGGTACTGTTGTCCATCACCTCCACAAGCTTATAGAAGCCGGCATTGTTGTCCAGTACAAGAACAAGTACATTCTAAGAGTAGACAACCTTGAAGCGCTTATAGAAGAACTCCAGAAAGACATCATCAGAACAACTGATGACTTAAAGAACATTGCAATGGAAATAGATAGGGCTTTGGGGCTTTAATCAAACTCAACACTTCTCTCTCCTACCTCAAACCAGTTCCTTAACCTGTGCTCATAAAGGTAAGCAAGCTTAGAATCAGCCTTTCTTAACAGTTCAAGGTGCAGTTTAGCTAGCTTCTGGCTCTCTTTACAGTTAAGTGTGCACGGAAAATGAAACAACAACGTAGTATCCTGCTCTCTCATAAAGAAATTGTTATGGAACGGAAAACTCGCGCCAACTGAATTATTGACGCACGGTTCTGTATAATCATTGTCAAGCTTGCTTCTCTCTTCCCAGTTCTTTACAAAAAACTCAACACAGCATAACGGATAACCCAAAGCTAAACCAAGATTGTACTGGTCACCCTCTTTTTCAAATAATTTTGCTTGTTTTGCTTTCTCAGGATCCTTTGATATGTAGGCAAACAGCATTCCATCATTAGGATCGTCTAAAGTTACAGCAACGCCTTTATCAGAATACCCGCGATACTTGTCAGTCAAAAGCACCTTAAAATCGCTTAACAACATTGTCAATCCGTTCTTTTCACAGAACTCAAGAGCTCTAGGTATTTCGTCATCATAAAACCCTAGCCTTGCTACAGGCTTTACATCATTATACACTGCTAACATCTCTAAAGCCCGAGTCTTTGTCCCGAATATATCCATTAGTTTGACAAACATATTGCAAATTAATTGTATATAAGAATAAAAATGTTGTGGTTTTAGTATAGAAAAGCTATTTAATACATTCATAATTTCAACAAATTATGCCAAAAGACATAGACCTAGACAAAATCTCAAAACCTTTGGATGATCTGTTAGAAGATTGTGGTCTTGAGCAAGTAAGCGCTGATAAAAAGGACAGGCCTCTAGGCACTTCAAAGGAAGTAAGGTTTGAAGGCAACGGTCATAAAGTGCACTACAATCTTGGTGTTCAAAAAACCACACTGCAGACAACACTTACAGTATACCAGGAACAGAAAGATGCCGGGGACAGGAGACTTATAGGTTTTTGTAGAGGCGTATATGACGGCGACACCCCTGCTAAGATTGTGGCTGAAGAAGTTAATAGAGCAGAGAACATTATAAGAAAATACCTTGAATGAATGAGTACACAGTTCTAAAATAACACAGTAACATTTATATACATATACAAATATATTTTTTCTTATGGAACCTGAAGACAGGCTTATAAAAGAACGTATTGAAAAGCTAAACCAGATTAGAGAGCTAGGCGTAGACCCTTATCCTTATACTTTTGACCACCAGCATCATTCTTCTGATATACTTGCCAAGTACAGCAAGCTCAAGGCTGGCGAGGATGACAAGAAAGCCCAACTCTCTGTGGCGGGCAGGATAATGCTGAGAAGAGAGATGGGCAAAGCATCCTTTGTGACTATACGCGACATGAAAGGAGACCTTCAACTATACTTCAGGGAAGATGATGTAGGAAAAGACGCTTACAACGTCTTCAAAAAGACTGACATCGGCGATATCATAGGTGCGAAAGGCCACATCTTCAAGACAAAGAAAGGCGAGATAACTGTATACGTTAAGGAGTTTGAGCTGTTATCAAAATCATTAAGGCCATTACCTGAAAAGTTCCATGGCTTGAAAGACGACGAGAT
>JAHWHD010000083.1 GCA_019323525.1 Candidatus Woesearchaeota archaeon | reverse complement strand
TGAGGGTTGCTTATAAAGGTTATTGAGCCACAGAATCACCACTCAAAAGACACAAAAGTTTTATAAATAGCAAATATTAAATAGATTAAAACACATAGTATATAGTGGGGATAATGGTTACATTAAAGCAGATCGGACTTACACTAGGCATACTAGCAGCAGCTGCAGCACTGCCAGCAGAGCCAATAAGGCTAGCTAGAAGCCCTGTAAAGGCAAGATCTTCATTCTCAAAAGTCTACAACACAGAAGAGACCATAGAATCCCTTATGAAAAAATCAGTTGAACAGATCCTAGAAGGAACAGGCGTCAAGATGTACACCCATTCATCCAAATCCCTAAAAGAGCTAGATGCAAATGTTTATGGAAGTAAGAAACCGAGTTTGGTGTTGTTTTACACAGCTGATTTCAGTCAAAAGTATGCAGACACCTCGCAAAGGTCAGCAATAATATTCAAACACCTTGCATCAGACTACGGAGACAGAGTTGACTTCCATGCATATAGGGCTGATTGGATTGATACTAGACAAGGAAACCCATACTTAAGACTTAAAGCCCACTACAAACCAAAAGGTTTTGGCATCCTTGGACCTCCATCAATTGCAATGTTCTCACCATTCGACGTTACCAAAGGCGAAACCCCTTACAAAAACGATGGCAATGTTAAAATGGTTGATGTTTTAAGAGGAGGGCCAACAAAAGATAAACAGATTCCGAAATGGTGTGAAATTTTAGACAAAAGTTGGTTAGGAACTAATCTAGAGAGTTCTAAAAACTGTTATGTAAAAAGATTTCAAAATTCTTCTAAATTCAAAAAAATAGAATATTTTGGAGATTAAATTCCAAAGATTTTTATAGTATATAAAACATAATTTCTTGATATGGACTTTATAAGTAAAAATATATTGGTCTTGATTGTTGTACTAATTCTAATTGTATCTGCTATAACGACTCTAGCTGCGGATGATGAAGACGATCTTGGTGAGAGTGAAGCCGGCAACGTTGACGACATATCACAAACATCAACAACCGAAGGCTCTGAAGCTAAAACAGGAGAATACAAAGAACCGACCGAGGTAATTGACAGTTCTCGTACTGCAACAGCCCAAGGCGACTACTCCATAGACTTCGAAAACCTCTACCTCCAGCTAGCACAACAGTTTGAAGACACAAACACCAATGTAGAAGGTTCTAACTTATACGATCTGAACGCAAGAAGGGACTCAACCAGTTTCGAAGCAAGATCCTTCGACGTCTTCCGCG
This sequence comes from Candidatus Woesearchaeota archaeon, assembly GCA_019323525.1. Taxonomy (GTDB): domain Archaea; phylum Nanobdellota; class Nanobdellia; order Woesearchaeales; family JAHWHD01; genus JAHWHD01. The sequence continues at coordinate 4,518 of JAHWHD010000083.1, read as the reverse complement.
GCAGTGACGAGGTCAAACTTGGAGAGACGTTTGAACTTAACCAAGGTAATAACCTTAACTTTGGCTTCGTAAACAACGAATACTTACTATCTTCATCAAGCGGAGAAGCAGCCAGGATAGGACAAACATTTGTAACAGACTACACTGACATGCTAGCCAACCTTAACAAGAAAACATTATCCCTAGGATCTATCTCAGCAGCTGACGACAAGCTAACCCCTAACAGGGAACTCTCGTTCCAGAGAACTTCTGCTATACTGTTCAACAACGGAGAAATCGCATATAGACAGCTAGGCCCTACAACTGCAAGGACAGACTCTAACGGTAAACTTACCTACTTAAAAACATCTTCAACAACAGACGACAATGTCATGGTAATCCCTGGAGCCACCACTGTAGCAAAACTAGAGAACATTGACGCAGGAAAAGAGGTAGAGGTAGACTTCCAGGGCTCACAGACAAAACTAACCCTGGGCAAAGACATCAAAGGAAACATCAACAACCTTATCACGTTCAAGACTTTAGACTACAACGCGATCGTTAACTCTTACAAGATAGGTAAACAGATAACTGTAACAACATCTGACACTGAGCTTGACTTCACAACCTTCAACTTTGTAGAAACGTTCACAAGCGATGCAAGGTCAAAGATTGTGTACAATGACGAAGACGGCATAGAATACCTTGAAGCTGCTAAAGGCTCTAAGTACACTTACAGCGACAGGACAAAACCAGAGAAATCATTCACATTAGATTTCAATCAAGACTTTAAACTTAGAATACGAAAAAGCGTTGCAGAACCCGAGTACGCAGACGTTGACGGACTTATAGACTTTGTAGATAGAAAGATAGTGCTAAAAGGCAAGGCAACCTACACAAGAGGAACTGTAACCTACAGTTCTGATGATAATATTGCAGTGTTTTCAATGGACAGCAACTTTGACATAATTGAAGAGCTAAGACTTGACAATGCTTCAGCAGAACTTACAGCAGGACCGTTCAAAATAAGGGAACAAACCAAAAGATACCTTTACCTTCCAGGCATCCGCCAAAACATAAAGAACTATCTGGCAAGGTACAGTTCTCCATCAGCTCCTGATATAGAATTCCAAAATAGACTGTTAATCCAGGACAAAATCAAAATCTTTGCAAAAGATAACCCAAACATCCCCAACATATTACAGGAATTTTCAACAGAAAAATACGAGAAATACAAATGAGAAAAAGCCAAATAACAATATTCATCACAGTTGCTGTAATTATAATCCTGCTAGGTTTTGCCATACTGTTCATATATAAATTCCCAAAAGCACAGACCGAACGTTCTTCAAGTGACGTAGAAATGTTTGTCCAGCAATGCGTTAAAGACGTCAGCAACGACGCTCTACAACTCATGTTCCTGCAAGGGGGTTATATCTACCCTGAGAACTACCTAGAGACAGAATACCAAAAGATCTCATACGACCTTCCAGATAAAGCTACAATGGAACAAGAGCTAAGCACGTTCATAGAAGCAGGCCTGCCAAAATGTATCAATATAAGCTTTTTTTCAGACTACGGCTATGATGTTTCATATGAAAAACCAACAGTTACAACGCAGATAAACGGCAGAGCAATCCATTCCTCAATACATTTTCCATTGACAATAAAAAAAGGCACTACAACAAAGTCAGTTGACAACTTTAATTCAAGATCATCTATAAGATTCGCTGAAATCTATATGATAGTACAAGAACTACGACAGGAAGAATGGCTTGACCTGACAAAAGCTTCAACATATGGCGCAGAAATTAACATCATCGCCTATAACAATAACACAATTATAACAGTGACAGATGAAAAATCATACATTAACTCAGATTATTTCAGGTTTGTGACAGTGATTTAGGCATAGATACAGACTTTCTCGAATCCTTTGCAATCTTAGGAGGTTCCTGTGGTTCTTTCTTCTTAATCACCCTTTTCAAAGAACTCTGTTTGTCCATTGACATAAGATACTTCTTCTTATCAGTCTCCAGATCAACAAACATGTCAGCTTCATCTTTGATCAGCTTAGAAGCAGTCTTTGCAAACGCAATTACCTCTGTCCTACACCCATGAGTTTTAAGATATATCAGAAGATCCTTAAAATCTCCGTCACCAGAAACAATAACAATAGTATCGGCTTTATTACTTAAACGTACAGCATCCATCGCTAATCCTATATCCCAATCACCTTTCTTAGCTCCGCCTATAAACGTCTGAAGACCTTTACTCTTGACTTCAATCCCTATATTCTCAAGAGCTTTATGGAAAGTTTCTTCACCTTTAATATCAGCTTCTATAACATAAGCTATAGCCCTTATCAAACTCCTTCCAGCCACAGCTGTCTTTAAAATCTCTTTAAAGTTAACCTTGGCCTTAAACATATGCTTAGCAGAATAATACATGTTCTGTACATCTATAAGCACAGCAACCTTTTGATCTTTATGTTGTAATGATGTCATTTAGATTCACCTCATTTCATAACCTTAACAATATAATCTTCATACCCGCAATTCTTGCAGTGCACTTTACCAGTTGAAGGGTCAAACTCCAAATTAAGGGTTAGACACTTAGGACACTTAGCATCAACCTTAGTTGGCTTTAACTCAGTCAACTCGTTCAATTCTTTCTGCACATGTTTCTTCCATTTAGAGTACAAATCCATGAAATAATTTATAAATAACTAGTATATTAAATTATCTATGTAGTTTATCTCTTCTTAGCCTGCAAGCTTTTAACATAAACAAAAGCTCCGTTTGCAGCCTGTGCACCTTGTGCAGCTGCAACTATTATCTGCTTCAAAGGCAATGACCCAGTTGTTACATCACCTGCTGCCCAGACACCAGCTTCTGAAGTCTCCTGCTTTGTATTGACCTTGATATATCCGCCATCATGCTCTAAATCCAGCTCTTCAATCAGCGCCAGATTAGGAACAGCGCCTATCTCGATAAACAGACCATCAAGCTTCAGCTTCTTTACGCCCTTATAAGGATTATCAAGCTCAACAGCCTCTAAAGACTTCTCTCCAAGAGCTTTTGTAACATTAGTGTTATAAATAACTTCAATCTTCTTATTCTTCTGAACAAGTTCTGTCCAGTACGGCTCACTCCTCAACTTTTCCTTACGATAGATGATATAGACTTTTGTGCAATACTCAGCCAGTAACAAAGCTGCTGAAGCAGCAGAATCACTACCACCAACAACAGCAGCAGTCTTACCTTTATAGAACGGTGCATCGCATGTTGCGCAGTAATGTATGCCTTTGCCCAACAAATGCTCCTCTCCTTCAACATCCAGCTTGCGTCTCTCCAAACCTATAGCCATTATCAAAGCCTTGCACTTATACATTGTTTTCTCTCCTACATAAACCTCAAACCCGTCCTTAACCTTGTTCAAACCATCAACAGTTCCAGCCTTAATAGGGACACCTAAAGCCTTTACATGCTTTCTCCAGTTTTCCATAAGGTCAAAACCTTTGATGCTTTCAAAACCAGGATAGTTCTCTACAATATAAGCCTCAGCAGCAACACCCCCGTACTCTTTACCTATCAACAAAGTGTTAAGCTTGTACCTTGAAGCATATATCGCTGCTGTATACCCAGCAGCACCTGTACCGATTATTATAAGATCATACACTTGACTATTAGAAGATGTTTTTGACTTAACCATAAATTTTCACCTCAAAGAAATAGAAAAATAAATGGTATATAAATATTTAGTTCTTAATGGGCTTAGTGTTCATCCACCTTAGAGCCACCTTAGACAACCATTCTTTCTTGTCCGAGACCCTCTCAGCAGCTTTCACTATAACCATGTGCCTCTTATAAGTCTCTTCTAGCAGCATCAGCAAGCCAGACTTGTACTGTTCAGGCAAAGCATACATCCTCTCAACAAGCACATACATTGAATCCATGAACCGCCTATCATAACCATACTTCTTTCCAAGACTGTCCAAAAGATTATCAACTTCTTCTGACATAGTTAAAAGTCTCCACAAACCTGCACCTGTACATGAGCTTTAGTTCGCCCTCTTCCCTAACTGCAATTAAGCCTCCACCGTACTCTTGGCAGGCAATCTCCCTCGAACAGTATGTCTTGTTCATAAACTCCCTCTGGGCAGGACATCTTCCATGTTTATTACGCGCAGACCTTGCCTTTGACTGATATCGTCTTTCCTGTTTTATTATATCCGACATTATCTCCCCCCACATAAATTATACAAACCAATACTTGAAAGAAAACGCTTAACAGCATCTACAGGGATGAAACCAGATATACCGCACCTTCTTGTTGTCTGGGTCAAGCCTACAAGTTCAGGTTTGCCATCCCTAAGAGCATAAGCAGGACCTCCTGAATTTCCTGGGTTCACATCAGCAGAAGAAATGACACCATAGCTAGAAGAAATCCTTCCATGAGTGAGCTGCCTTCGAAACTCATAGGGAAAACCGACTACATAAAGAAAATCTCCCGGCTCTAACTCAGAAGAACTGCCGA
>JAHWHD010000082.1 GCA_019323525.1 Candidatus Woesearchaeota archaeon | reverse complement strand
TCAGTCAAACCTTCAAATGACCCTGAAAAATCAAAACTGCTAGGCATTACCATTATCCTGTTAGTGCCCATCCTCTCGAACTGGTACTCGACATAGTTCTGCAAACCTTGAGTAGCACTTACCAGCGCAATTATTGCGGCAATACCAATGACGATACCAATAACAGTCAGCCATGTACGGAGCTTACGGTGCCTTAGATTCTCAAAAGCGATCTTAAAATAATCTGCAATCATCTTCTCCTTCTCGCAAAGACGTAATACAAGATAGCGCCTATGAAGAGGAGTACGACCATTAGAAATATCCAAAGCAATTGCTTATTTGAATCCCTCAACGGATGCTTGAAGATATCAATAAGCATAAAGACCCAGAAACCGAACAAGAAGATTAACACTGCAACACCTACAACTGTAAGTATCATAGGCATCAGGCTTACGCCCTTATCAAAACCATACTTGACAGCATCCCTGTCACTATAAATTTTAAGCATAACTGTTTCATCCATCTCAAACTCTTTATTGTAAGAATCTTTATAGATCAACTTCACAAGTAGAGGTAGTTCTTTCTGCACATTATTGATATGTATCTGGAACTCTGCAGTCTCGAAATCATCGCTTTCAAGATTTCCAAGATACTCTTTCCTGTTGCTTATAACTTCATAATCAGGACTTTCTTTAAGCTCTATTGTAAGGAACTTCATATCACTAGGACCTATATTAGAGACACTAAGCACAATCTTACCTCTTTTACCAGCTTCATAGACATCTGAATCTTCAAGATTAAGGAAATATTCTGGGTCTCCATCAACATATAACCCAATTGTAAGGTTTTTTGAATAGACTGTATCAGTCTCATCTGAATAAGTAAGTTCGACAGGAATCTGGTGCACTTTAGCATCTGCATCTGCATCAACGTATAGATTATAGCTCAGGCTTACTGAATCTCCAGAACTTAACTGGTTGACTGTCCTCTCATTAGTTGAGCCAACCGGAGTAAAATCTCCAGAGCTAACATCAAGTTTCACATGAACATCCTTTAACAAAGAGTCTGCATAATTTTTCAGTTCAAACCTTAACTCGCCTTCATCACCAGCCATCAACCTTGAAGGCTCAGTTGATATCTCTTCAATGTCAAGAACAGCATCATGGGTTTTAACTCTAACAACAAAAGGTCCTGCAGTGACCCACTTTCCAAGCCCAAGCGTAAACCGCAACTTAATCTCGTTATCCCCTTCAACAGCATCCTCGCTTACTTTTAATTTGTAGTATAAAGTGTAGCTGTTATCTCCAGCTCCTTTAAACTCGCTTATCTCGTGTACTGCCTCGCTCACTACCTCAAAAGGAAACTCCTCTAAAATCTCAAACTTTGCTTCATCAACAGTACTTCCAGTATTCTCTACATTAAACCTCAGCTCAACAAAACCGCCAGGCTCAGCAGGATCAGGATTCTGGTTAAGCAATGTTACCCTAACATTTTCATAATCAACAATATTAGAATCTGCAGCCAAACCAGTACCAACTAACACTACTAAGAAAATAATTGCAAATACCCAAACACCACACTTTTTCATCAGCAATTTATATATAATTCCTATTTATAAGGTTTTTGTTTTACTGCAACTTCTTAGACTTCACAACCAATCCATCCTTAAGATACTCTATACGTTCAGCTGCATTCGCAAGGTACTGGTCATGCGTTACCAGCACAATTGTCTTGCCCTCTTCCTTGTGAAGCTTTTTCAAGAAATCCATAATGACTGTTCCTGTCTTAGAATCAAGGTTGCCTGTTGGCTCATCTGCAAGTATAACTTCAGGGTCATTCGCAAGAGCTCTAGCAATAGCAACCCTCTGCTGCTGGCCGCCAGACATCTCGCTAGGCTTGTGATGCATCCTTTCCTCAAGCTCCATCAACTTTAGAAGTTCTGTTGCTCTTCTCAACCTTCTCTCTTTACCCACTCCCTGGAATATCATAGGCAGCATAACATTCTCTATAGCAGTCAATGTAGGAACAAGATTAAACTGCTGGAAAACAAACCCGATAAGCTTTCCTCTTATCTGAGCAAGGTCTGACTCAGACATGTGCGATATATTATGCCCGTCAAGAAAAATTGAACCTGTTGTAGGAACATCTAAACAGCCTATCGAGTTCACCATTGTACTCTTGCCTGAACCAGAAGGACCCATTATAGCAACAAACTCGCCTTCGTGTATCTTAAGCGTGACACCGCATAGGGCTTTAACCTCTACCTCACCCATCTTATAGACTTTGCAGACCTCCCTTAATTCGATAAGTGCCCTCTTCGCCATTGTATTGTTTATTATTGTTATGCTTTTAAAAGTTATGATTTTAGCAAAGTTCAAAATCCCGCCTATATAGGCAAGTGAGCAACTATTATATTTGTAAAACTGCAGGTGCCTTTATGTCTATTTAAAGGCTGCGAACGAGGGATTTTGAACTTGCAAACATAAATTTTCTACTACAATAATCTTTATATATAATGACTAAATCAGTTTGGACTATGAAAGAGGATGATGTTGAGTATCTTATTGACCAGGATATAACAATTGCTCCTGCAGAGGAGATTCCTCTAGATGGCACAGGCATTGTTGAGGATTTTGAATCCTACCATAAGAAGCACAAGAAAAAGTTCAAAAGAACAAAAGCTTCAAAAAAGACTGCCAAGAAAGCAGAAGAAAAACTAGAGGAAAAGCCTGCTGAAGAGAAAAAGGTTGAAAAAAAGAAACCTGAAAAAAAACCAAAAAAGGAGAAGGTCAAAGTGGAAAAAGAAGAAAAAGTTGAAACAAAACCTGAAAAAGAGATTGAACCTGAAAAGGTCGAGATAAAAGAACCAGAGCCAAAAGAAGAAGAACCTCAAGACCTTCCTAATTATAACCAAACCCCTGGCGGGATAAAATACTTTGGAATAACTGTTCTTTTGATCATTGTTATTATAGCTGCGATATTCGCGATTAGGTACTGTGGAGACAAAGAAGAGATTATCCAGATAGAATCTCCAACAGGCCAATCAGTAAACGTAATCGCATCATCACAATACTCCTATAACGGCTTTGACTTCAGCCAAGGCAATGACGGACTTTGGTACACGTATGTACAGATAGACCCTCAGACAGAATACTATGTAAGGCTGCACTACGGACCTATTGAACTAGAGAAAATTCCTATTGAAGGCGATATTGACGAAAGCTTCAAGAACATCAACAAAGTCTACTTAACTTTCGATCCTGAAGGTGAGAGTCTTAACCATGTAACACTTGCAACAGGCGAGATAGGTACAAACTTTGTAAAAGCTTTCCAGATAGGGCTGGAAGGAGCTTGTACAGTCAACAAGACAAAAGCATGCGAAGCGCGTCCAATAGTAACTTGTGAAGACGCAGAAGAACCAACAATATACCTAAAAGAAGCTGAAGAGACTAAGGTCATAATGCAAGGCAGCTGTATAACTGTACAGGGCAAGGACGAAGAGCTCATAATGGCAGCTGAAAGATTGCTTTATTTCTTGTATGGTGTAATGCAGCGGTAATTCTTTTTTTGATTATCTTTAAATATAACAATTCTATTAATAACTTTAATGAGCCACTATTATAAAGAACAACAAACATCAGAGCTAAAGCTAAGAAAGGTAAAAGCAATCCTAAGAAACCATGAGTTTGAGTTCTATACAGGCTCTGGAGTGTTCTCTATAAAAAAAATTGATAAAGGCTCTGAGATACTAATCAACAAATGCATTATCGAGCCAGAGTCAGACATCCTCGACCTAGGATGTGGTTACGGAGCAATCGGTATTGCTATCAAGAAAACATTTCCTGATACAAAAATAACCATGACAGACATCAACAAGAGAGCTATAAAGCTTGCTAAGATGAACCTTAAACTCAATAACGCCACTGCAAAAGTATTACACGGAAACCTTTACGAGCCTGTCAAAGGTATGAAGTTCGACACAATCCTTACAAACCCTCCTTTTAAGGCAGGAAGAAAGCTTTGTTTCCAGATAATTGAGGAAGCAAAACAACACTTGAAAAAAGGAGGCGCTATACAGTTAGTAGCTCCCCATAATAAAGGCGGCAAAGTTCTTAAAGAGAAAATCCAGGAAGTCTTTGGAAACGTAAAAGACCTTGCAAAGAAGTCAGGTTTTAGAGTATATATAGGAGTATTATAACTCCTTTACTCCGTTCTTTGTTATCGCTATCAACCTAACACCTAAGCCAAGCTTTAACACAGCTGACAGCAAAGCCATATGCTCCTTTCCTGTACCTGAAACTAAGTTTAGAGCGACCTCTGTACCAGTGACTTTACCGTCTAAAGCGCTTCTTATATCCTCTATAAGATCCTCCATAGGCTTTATAGAATCAACAACTATCAACTCAACAGGTTTCTCAGACTTAAAATTCTGTCTGCCGAAATCATTTGTTATCAAAACAACCTTTTCCCATTCATGGTCAGCTATAAGCCTTCCAACATGCCCCCATGTACCTTTTCCTGAACTTAAGCAAGCAACAAGATTTGTCATTAAAATCACCCCGTAATTTAATATCTATATATAGAGGTAGTATTTAAATTTATTGATTTGTTAATCCATTAACAAAAAATGGACATAGGACTCACTTTTCTTAAGATGTTAACAAATAAACAAAAGACTTAAAATTACAAATATAATAATTAAAAAGTAGAAACATCACAGATAACAAAAAAACTCAGTTAGAAACACATTAACAAAAATAAAAAATAAACAAAAGTCGAATTTAGTAACACATTAATCAAAACATTTATAAAGTAGAACTTTATTAATTCTTTACTAAATTGAAAAGAGCGGTTGATGAGATTATTGATAGAACTAGAGCACTTTCTAATTTAAAATCTATAATATTATACGACAAAGATCTGTATTTCTTATCAGAAGAACCCAACCCAGACTATTTCAAGGAAAAGGTCGAGGAAGCAATATACGGAATCAAGCACGATTACAAGATAAACATCATCAATGTACACCATCACAGCTCTGAACTCATGCGTGACCTAATGCGCCACGGCAAACTCATCTTTGGCTCGATCATACTGAGCGATGCAAAGTTCTCATTAAAACCATACTATCTGTTTTCATACGATCTTACGCAACTGTCAAAATCTGACAAAGTAAAAGTGTCTAAAAGAATCCACGGCTCTGAAGCAAAAATCAAAGGCAAGACATACAAGTACGAAGGGCTAAAGTCCTTACAAGGAAATGAGCTTGTTTCAAATTCAACAATGTTAGTTTCACAGGAAAATTATGACGGGTTTAGATTGTTTTTAGAGGAGCACAACGTAAAACATTCAGTAAAACGAATCTGGATTGAATAAATTAAATACAAGTACAAAAAAGAGATGAGTAAGAAAAAGAGTAAAAAAGAGGGGTTTAACCTAAGGCACGTATTGCCGTTGATAATCTTAGTAGCTTTAATGCTCGTTGCTGTCGCGATTTCTAAAGACTTTGCAATTACAGGAAAGGCAACTTTCACAACACCTGTAATAAATGATACAGTAAATGAAACAGTAGAAAACACTACAGAAGAAACAGTTGTAAACGAGACTGAAGATTTAACTGAAAACATTACAGAGACCATCCCTGTTGAAACTCCTATCGAGGAAAACATAACAGAGCCCGATACTGAACCAG
>JAHWHD010000081.1 GCA_019323525.1 Candidatus Woesearchaeota archaeon | reverse complement strand
CGCTGGTAAGTGCTACTCAAGGTTTGCAGAACTATGTCGAGTACCAGTTCGAGAGGATGGGCACTAACAGGATAATGGTAATGCCTAGCAGTTTTGATTTTTCAGGGTCATTTGAAGGTTTGACTGAGGATGATGTATCAGCCATGGATGCAGTACCAGGTCTTGAACGTATCTCCCCTTTCATGTACGAACGTGTAAAAATCGAGTACAAGAAACAGGCTGAAGTTACAGGGTTAATGGCGTGGCCTTCTGACCAGTCCATTGAGATATATGAGGATTATGGTCTTAGCTTTGTATCAGGAAAACCTTTTGAGACAGATGGTTCCCATGTTGTTTTGGGGTACAGGGCTGCAAAAGACCTTTTTGATAAAGAACTAAGAGTGAATAATAGAATAGATATAGAGGGTAGCAATTTTAAGATAGTCGGTATACTTGAAGAGGTGGGAAATCCTGAAGATGATAATGTTATCTATATGCCTCTAGAGACAGCAAGAGAGCTTTTGGATGAGCCTGATGCTGTGGCGTTTATCGATGTAAAGCTTACTGAAGGCGCAGACGTAAATCAAGCAGTTGCAAGGATAAAGAGGGAGCTGGAAAGGAGAAGGGATGAGAAAAGTTTCCAGGTACTTACAGCAGAACAGCTTCTTGAACAGTTTGGAGAGATACTGGGAGTGATACAGGCTGTCTTGGTAGCAGTCGGAGGCATATCTCTTATTGTCGGTGCAGTTGGTATCGCTAACTCAATGTACACTTCTGTATTGCAAAGAAGAAAAGAGATAGGTATAATGAAGTCGATAGGTGCAAGGAACAAGGATGTTGTTCTGTTGTTTCTTGTAGAGAGCGGTTTATTAGGTTTGGTTGGAGGGGTTTTCGGGGTTATAATCGGAGCACTTATTGCGAACTTGGTAGGTGTTGTTGCTGCAAATGCTGGTTATGCTGTGTTTAGGATTGAGATAGGTGCTTCTATACTCTTGTTTGGTATTAGTTTTGCTACTTTGGTAGGGATGCTTGCAGGAGCTCTTCCTGCAAAAAGCGCTGCAAAGTTAAACCCTGTAGATGCTTTGCGAAGCTAAGCTTTGTAAAGCTATGAGCAAAGTGAATATTCTTTGCGGAGTTAAGATGAAAGATTTTTTTACACTTACATGGAAAAACGTGAAAAGCAGGAAGCTGCGTAGCTGGTTGACTATAATAGGTGTAGTCATAGGTATAGCTGCTATCGTTTCTCTAGTGTTGCTGTCCCAAGGTTTGCAGAACTCTGTTGAGCAGCAGTTCGAAAAGATGGGTGTCAAGAACATAAGGGTCGTACCAGGAGGGTTGACAGGGCCTCCTACTGGAGGGTTAAGATTGGACATCGACCTTGCTGATGACATTGAAAGGGTTAAAAGCGTTGACTATGTTGACAGAGTGCTGATGTCTAGTGCAGAGGTTGAGTTCGGCCAGGAGACTTTGTTCTTCAGCATCAACAGTTATGATACTGATATAGGCGAGGAAGGGTTTGCTGACCTTGACATGGATGTTATAGATGGGAGACTGTTACAGAAAGGTGACAGGGATGTTGTGTTACTAGGTTGGACAGTTGCAAAGGATGCTTTTGAGAAGGAGATTTTTGCAAAGAACACTGTTGTTGTTGAAGGAAGGAAGATGAAGGTCGTTGGTGTTCTTGAGAAGACAGGTACAGTTGATGAGGCTGTGTACATGCCTCTTGAGACTGCACAGGATATTTTAGGGATATATGATGAAGTTAATGTGTTTGTCGTAAATATCAAGGACGGTGTTGACATAGAAGAGGCTGCTGAAGATATTAGGCATGAACTTGAAAGAGGCCTGGACGAGAGCGAGTTTACAGTTTATACGCCTGAGCAGTTATTGAACCAGATCAAGGATATACTTGGTATAATCCAGATAGTTTTAGTGGGGATTGCTGCTGTTTCTTTACTTGTCGGAGCTATAGGTATAATGAATGCAATGTTTACCTCTGTCCTGGAGAGAACTCGCGAGATAGGTGTTATGAAAGCTATAGGTGCAAGGAATCGAGATATCTCTATGCTGTTTTTAATTGAATCAGGGTTAATAGGCTTGATAGGAGGAGTGATAGGTGCTGCTATAGGTGCAGGGGTTGCTAAGCTTGTCGAGCTAGGAGCAGGTGCCTTTGATTTTTCACTTTTGGTTATAATAATTGACTGGAGAGTTATAGTGTTTAGCTTGGGTTTTGCATTTATAGTTGGTGTTGTGTCAGGTATTGTTCCAGCGGTACGTGCTTCTAAGCTGCAGCCTGTTGATGCGCTTAGGTATGAATAGAATTAAGAGAATAACTTCTTTACCTTTCTCCATATATAGCCTATGTTATCTCCCCTGACTGCTTTGTTAGTGCTCCATTGCTTTAATGTTGTTCTTAAGGCGTGATAGTTGTGGCTTACAAAGTCAATGAAATTGCCTAATCTGTCTTCTACATGTTTAATGGGTTTGGCGAACTTGTAGCCTTCAAGGTCATTAGCCTGTATGTCGTCAGGACGTATTGTCTCTCCTTTGTAGAATACGGAGATTTCTGGGTGCTGGTGAAGGTATGCCTCGATCACTGGAAGAAGCATGTCTTTTAATTCAGGCCTGCTATTGTCCAGGATTGACTGCGGTTTTTTCATGAAATCAAACCTGAAAGCTTCTGAGTAGTAAGACATCCCAACATATGCAAGTAGCAGCTCTTCTCCTGTGAATGTATCAGGAAGCCATTTGACTGCTTTGCTAAGAAAAATGTTATGGACCTGGCTGAGTATCCCAGGGATTACATCTTTGTATCCAGGATTAATATGTTGGGGGTAGAGCACTTTTGATAATCTTCCTGAAAGATAAAGGTTTGATTCGCTGCTGCATCCTCTTTGCAGGCCTTCAAAGCTTATCACTCCGATCTTGTAAGGGATTTTTACAGTCGCGGTTCTAGGTAGCGCTACTTCAAAAGGTCCTGTCTCAAAATTGTAATAGTTGATTGTTGTATTGAGTTCTCTTTGTTTTTGTCTTGTTGGTTGATCCCATTTTGCTTGTTCTCCTAAATCCTCAAAGAACTTATCAGGCTCTTCATAGACAAGTATGAAGTCTGGCTTGATGCATTCTTTTGAACCTGGATCAAAGTGTTGAGGTGTTAATTCTTGTATCCTTGTTTCAAGACCTTGCTGGAAGAACGAGCCATAGCCTATCACAGCTACAAGGTTTTCCTTGAACCTTTCCTGAAATCCAAGTACAAGTTGCCTATTAACATCTAACAATGTTTCTAGCATTTTATAAAGGATATCCCTGTAGTTTAATAATTTTTAAATACTTGAAAGTATATCATAGAAAATATGAAACCTTATAGGAAGTTGTGGAGGTTGCTAGGGCTTATATTTCCTGTGCTCTATTTTTTTGTTGATGTTGAATGGGTGCTTGGAGTGGTAGGAGTTTTTTTAGTGCTCTTTATAGTGTTTGACGTATATAGATTGAAAAACCGGAACTTTAACAGGAAGGTCTTTAAAAAGTACGATTACCTGTTGAAAGACAGCGAGAGAGAGGGCGTGACATCAGCTACATGGTTTCTTGTTGCAACCCTTTTAGTAGTGCTGTTCTTTCCAAAGAATATTGCGATAATCGCTGTGCTGTTCTCAGTGTTCGGAAATGTTGCTGCGATGTTTGCAGGGCGGTTGTACGGTAAGTTTAGTCTTGGTTACAAGAATGTTGAAGGAAGTATAGGTATGTTGATTGTTTGTGTTGTTATAGGGTTGATCGCTTTTTTTTCAGGATTTATAGAGCTGGGTATTATGTTGGTAGGAGCCTTTGCAGCGACACTGACAGAACTGTTCACGCCTGGAAAGTATGATAATTTGACTGTTGCTGTTGTAGCGGCTCTTATTATGAGTCTTGCTTAAGTACCTGCTTTAGTTCTTCAGCAGATTCGATCATCCCCAGCAAGCAACCCTCCAATGTGTTATAAAAAGGCATGCCTTGAATCTTTTCATGAACAGACTCTTTAAACTTATCGTTAAAATCTGGATAGAATTTCTCTTTTTCTAAGCACGCGAGTACAAATTCAAATATGTTTAAAGTTGAATATTCGCTAATGTCGTCTGGCCCTATGTCGTCAGGGTCAAGTTTCATCCATACTTCTGCTCGTGGAGGTTCATATCGCTCAGGCATAACAAGCATGGACTCTGCCCATTGTACGAGTTTTTTCTGAGGTTCGTTACTCGCGAGGAGCTTGTTTAGTTCGTCTTCAAAAGGGTATTTACCCTTTATCATCAGATGAAGGAGCGCGCCAAATGCGTATATGTCTGATTTTTTTGTAGGAACTACTCTTTTTATGAATCTCTGCGGTTCTCGTGTATATACACAGCCCATGTTGTCTCTTGGCGCCTCTTGCCTGTAATGCGAGATGATTGTTGCAGCGCCGAAGTCAGTGATTACTGGCTTGTCATCGTAAGCTATATTGTCAGGTTTCAAATCACAATGCGACAGGTTGTAGTACTTTAACAATTCGCAAAGTCCGTTTGCAATGCCAGAAGCGATTTCTACAAGTTCCTTTTTTTCAAGGCCGTTGCCTAAATATTTTCTCTTTTTGTGCGGGGCTTTTTCGTTTAAATATTCTGAAAGAAATCTTTTGTACAGCGGCTCTATCACGATCAGTTTTTGTCCGTGCACTTCAATAAATGTGGGGGAGAGGTTTGAGCATGGTTTAAGCTGTCCGAACTTGCCTGCTTTTAACACAGCTTCTTTAGCAGAGATTCTTCTCTCAAGCATCTGTTTCTTTGCGATCTCGTTAGGGTCAAGAATCTTGACTGCGACTCTTTGCCCTGTAACCTTGTCATATGCATCAACAACCCTGAACCAGCATCCTTTTCCGAGCGAGTCCACATACTTATATCTTTGATGATAGAAGTCAGCTTCATTGTCTTCTATAATTATCTCTGGCATGCTTTTTCGCAGTTAAGAAATGTTATTAAAGATTTATATATTCGAGAGCATGGTTCTGCAAAGGTTTTTATATTACTGCTTTATAAGATGATTCGACACGGCCGTGATCTAATGGTTATGATACGACCCTCCCAATCAAAGGAGATAGGTCGTTATCCGGGTTCGAATCTCGGCGGCCGTATATTTTCCAGTTCAATAATCTTTAAAAAGAATGTTTTTATTCATGGGGTATATGGCGTATAGACGTAAGACCTGGATAGAGAGAGTCGCTTATCATCTGTATGATACCCCTCTATTGGGTGCTAAGAATATGCAGGCATGGGATGATTTCTACAAAACAGGTAAAGCTGTGATTACGAATGTTGGTTCTTATGCTGCATTGGGTGCTTTAGTCGGAGCTACTCAAGGATTTGCCTTTGCTGGTGCTGTTGCCAGTGGAGCTGGACGCTTTTTGGTTGGTCTCTTGAAGACAGTTCCCAGAGTACGGGAAGATGAAGTTGAGAGAGCGTATGGGAGAAGACAAAGGTTACTCTATGTTCTACTCTTGAGGATGAACTTTCACAGGAGTCTTATCCTCAGCAGTTTCTAGGTTGGTTAAAAGAGGAGTATGATGCAGGGCTGTAAAGTTATTTTGCATGTTTGCTGCGGACCTTGTGCTACAGAGAGTATAAGACGATTAAAAGAAGATTATTCAGTAACATGTTATTTCTATAACCCTTGTATTGAACCCGAGGATGAGTATGTTAAACGTAAAGAGGAGTTTGTTAAGGTGTGTAATGCTTTGGGAGTTGACTTTGTTGTTGGTGATTATGATAATAATGGGTTTCGTGTTATTGTTAACGGTTTAGAGAATGAAAAAGAAGGAGGTTTACGTTGTTTGAAGTGTTATGAACAACGCTTGAGGAAGACGATTGAGTTTGGTGTTGAGAATGGTTTTGATTGTTTTACAACTACACTCACTATAAGTCCTCATAAAGATTCTAAAAAAATATTTGAAATATCAAAAGAAATAATCAAAAATAAAAAAATCAAATTCTTAGAGATTGATTTTAAGAAGAAGGGTGGTTTTAACAATTCTATTGTTATGAGTAAAGAGCTTGGCTTGTACAGGCAGGGTTATTGCGGGTGCGAGTTCAGTAAGGGATAGGTTTAAATATTATATTCTATAGAATTTCATTATGAAAGACTATTATCCCAACTACAAGGATGGAAGCATCGTCAATCTGATGAGTTCTATAGAGACAGCATTAGGCGGCAAGCCGAGGTATGGAGCTTTGAAGCTGTTAAATGCTGACAAGATCAGGGCAAAGAATGTCCTGCTTTTACAGGTTGATGCTCTTGGCTATAATTATCTTAAGAAGTATGGTAACACGATGTTTATGAGCAAGCATTGCAAAGGAAAGATAACTTCAATCTTTCCAACAACATCTCCTGCTGCAGCCCCTTGTTTCCTGACAGGACAGACAGCTGGCGAGCATGGGATGATCGGGCATGCTTTGTATATCAAAGAGCTTAAAGGTATGGTCCGCGCTTTGCGAAATAAACCTAGAGGAAATGCTAAGTTTAAAATGAAGCAGATTAAGAGCATCTATGGTTTTGATTCGATTTGTAACAGGGTTGATATTGACTCTTATACTTTTTTTGACAAAAAGATCGTAGACTCTGAGTTAGATGTTGTTTTGTCTGGCAATGCTAAACGTATTGGTATCAATGATGCTAAGGATATGTTTGATAAAATAAGAACAGTGATCACAGAAAATAAAAAAAGAAAGTTTATGTTTGCTCTCTGGTCTGAGCATGATTATATGTTGCACGATTATAGGAGCAAGAGCAAAAAGGTTCTGGATAATCTTAAGATGTTTGACAGGCTGCTGAAGGAGTTTGTTTCCAGTATTAAAGGCACTGACACAATTGTTATTGTCACTGCTGATCATGGGATGATAGATATTCCTGATAAAAAAATGATCTGGATCGAGGACCATCCTAAACTAAAGGAATGTTTGAAGTGGACAATGAACGGCCAGCAGAGGTATTGTTATTGCCATGTTAAGAAAGGTAAGGAGAAGCGGTTTGTTGATTATGTTAAAATGAATCTTCAGTGTAAGATATTTACTTGTAAAGAGATTATTGATCTGAAACTCTTTGGATTGTTTGAATATCACAAGGATATAATGAACAGGTTAGGTGATTATATCTTGATACCTGATGATGATTATGCGTTCTATGATTTAGCACCAGGCGAAGAACGAAGTAGTTATGGTCTTAACTATGGTGACCATGGCGGTCTTAGTTCAGATGAGATGTTTGTTCCTCTGATCGTGATAAAAGCATAGCATCTCCTAAAGAATAAAACCTGTACTTCTCTTTTATCGCTTCTTGGTATGCTTTGTCTATTGTTTCTTTTCCTGCGAAAGCTGATACTAGGAGCAATAATGAGGATTTAGGAAGGTGG
>JAHWHD010000080.1 GCA_019323525.1 Candidatus Woesearchaeota archaeon | reverse complement strand
CTTAAAAGTAGCACGCCACAGGCTCCTCAGCAGTGATCAATGTGAAATGTTCTCTTATGAAGTCTTTGAACTCTGTCCTTAGTCTGTCCATGAACTTTGAGTAATCCTTGTGCGAGCTGAACAGTGTCTCAAACTCAAGATCGCAGAGACCTACTGATTTTGTGATATAGATTACGTTTTTCTCCTTCTTCAGGTAGGTCATCAACTTGCTTAACTCCTTGGAAGAGTAGTTGTAGAAGTTGAGGCAGGTCTTTCTGTTAGTGTACCCTAAAGATGGGTAGTTGAGTTTTAGATTATAGCCAAGCAGCACGCCCTTTTTTTTAAGAGATTTTAGCCTTGCTTTAACTGCGTTAGGTGTAAGGTTGCACTTCTTGCTGATTTCCAGCAGCGGTATCCTGACATTCATTGATATGCAGTCAAGTATGGTTTCGTCGATTTTATCAATTGTGATAATGCCCTGGTTTCCTGTGACTATTGCTTTGCTTTGGCTTGAGTTATATAGAAATTTATGTTCAAAATTGTATATGCTGCTAACAACAGACAGGTTTCTTTCTTTGATGTAGTTGACAAACTTTTCGTAGATGGTCTGTACTGCTGAGTGCAGTTCAGGTACGCTCTTTACCATGAACGTAACAACAACGTCGTACCTGCCTGCAAGTATAGCAACCCAACTGACTGCGTCGAGACTCTTTGTGAATTCTATGAACTGTTTTTCTATCTCTGGTGTTGTCCTTTCAAAGGTGATAAGCAATCTGAAGTTCATGTAGCCTAGTCTTGATGAGTCAATGATCGAGTAGTAGTGTTCAATAATGCCTTTTTCAAGTTTTTTCAGCCTGTAATTTGTTACCTCTTTTGATAACTTGATATTTCTTGCAATCTCTGATATGGGTTTTCTAGCATCTAGATCAAGCTGCTGTAGAATCTTCAAATCTTTCTTATCAAGCATATTTAATTAATTAGTAGTTTAACTATAAAAATATTTCGTTTTGATAAAAAAACATTTGCAATATTTTATATTTTTAATGGTCTCTGTTATTAGTATGGCAGGGGTGTTGTACAGGAACTATCCCACCAAAAAGGAGATGATCCTTGACTTGCTCGAGGTGTGGGAGCTTAAAGAGAGCGAAAAGATGATCGACAAAACATGGGGTTATGTGCTTCTTGAGGACTGCAAGAAGCCAGCTATAGAAGAGTTGTGGGAAAAGTTTTGCGGGGGTGGTGGTGATGAAAAAATGTCCGATGTGCGGAAGGGTCTGGGTAGGAGATAGTGATGTAAGTTGTATCAGTTGTAAGATCTATATGGAGGCGGGAACATGAAACTTAAATCGCCTATAGCTGTGCAGTTGGAGGTTACAAATAACTGTAACAACCTGTGCAAGCATTGTTACAACTATTGGAGATATGACGGAAAAAATAGGTTTGAGAAAGAAGAAGATACTTTAGAGGCAAGGGTTAGGGCTTTGGCTGATGCTGAGGTATTTCATATTGTCTTTACAGGAGGTGAACCATTGCTTAAGTTCAAGGAACTTCTGAGAGGGATGGAGATTACGGCATCTAATAATATGACTTTCAATATGAACAGTAATCTGACATTGATGGACAGGGTAAAAGCAAAGGAAATTAAAAATCGTGGTATACGGAGTGTATTAACTAGCTTTTTTTCTTATGATGGACAGCTTATGAATGAGCAGATGCAAAATCCAAATGCGTTTGCTCATACTCTTAGAGGTATAGAAGCATGTCTTCAGGAAGGCTTGCGTGTTGGCACTAATATGGTTGTTACAAGGGATAATTTTAACCAAGTATATGACACTGGCAAGTTCTTGTTCGGCTTTGGTGTAGGAGGTTTTAATGCAACTAGGTATGTGCCTCCTGTAAGTAGCGAGATGATGCTTGAAAGGGATCAGTTACTGGTGATGCTTGAACAGCTTCAGGCATTGAAAGATGATGGCTATAATGTAGGTACGCTGAACCCTGTACCGCATTGTTTTGCTGCAGGCAAGTATGTTGAACTGACGCAGAGACGTGGCTGTGCGGCAGGTATTCTGGGTGCAGGCATTGGTGTAGATGGCAGTATGAGGGCTTGCCAACACGATAAACAGGTATACGGGAACATACTTCATGAAGGGGTTGAAGAGGTATGGAAGCGAATTCCTAAATGGAAGGATGTCTATCTGCCTGCAGCATGTTCTGGTTGCGGTTCTTCAGCTGAATGCGGAGGCGGGTGCAGGCATGCTGGAGAGATTGTCTCAGGCTCTTATACTGCTGTTGATCCTTACTTTTCTGGGAAAGTTGACAGAAAAGATGTTGAGGATCACAAAGTTGGTAATAGTGACCTCTTGGTTTTTAGGAAAGGCGTTTTAGTAAGGAGTGAAGAGTTTGGAGGTGTCCTTTACAGGTCTGTACGGAATTTTGCTGTTGTTGACAGGTCAGTATATGACATAGTCCCTTCGCTGATGAGAAGCCAGCCTTTCTCTGTTGATATGGTTGCACATGTTCTTGGCCAAGAGGCCGAGCAAGTGAACGAGGTTTTTTCATTTCTCCATAAGAGGGAAGTGATAGGAGGATACAAAAATGGTCGAGATGTTGGAAAGCATAGCTCTCAAAGCACCGCCTTTGAGATATGTCACTAAACCATACAAGTTGCAGAAACTTGATCTGAATGTTGGTTATAGGGCAACAGATTATGAATGCGACGACGGTAACTGTTCAGATGATTAGGCCTGTTGATATGCCTTTTAACTAGCAGAAACATTTTTATTTTTCCTTTTGTTTTTATATTAATATGAGAATTGTTTCAAGGGTTTAAAGGCATTGGGTAAAGTTTTATAAATTATACTTCGTTTATTCTTTCAAGCGATGGAGTCCATCATTGAAGATACTCTTAAACGTTTTGCAAGCCATTACGTAGCTGCTTCTGTAGAACATTATCAGGATTTG
>JAHWHD010000079.1 GCA_019323525.1 Candidatus Woesearchaeota archaeon | reverse complement strand
GCTCAACAACTTGGAGATTGTACTTTTCAGCAATCCTGCGTCCTTCCTCTTTGTAGAAAAAAGTCCCTGCAGAGTTTGACACTATCCAGAAATTACCATGCACTGCTTCTACTAGTTCTCCGATATGCTCTTCAAATTCTGGTATCAGAAAATCTTCAAACGGTCTTCTAAGAGTGGCGTCCAGGTCACTTACTATTGCTTTGAAACCTAGCTCTACTACTTTCTCCGGTTTGATGTCTCTCACATCTATAACATAATAGTGAGGTAATGGGAATTTTCCTAGAAAATACGCTAAAACTCCTGGAATGTTCAGTTTCTGGGTTTGTTTTCTCCAATCCATAGACAAGAAAATTAGATGTTTTTTTATATTGATTATTATATTAGAAAATGGATATTTAAGGCAGTAACACAGCAGCAGCGATTACAGTTGTCCATTCGCCGTTTTTCTTTACAGTTGCAGTCTCTGTGATGGATGATGTTTTGAAGACCTTTTTCTCGATCTTCCAGTGCTGTTTTGTCTGGTCCCAATGCTTTCCTGGATCGAGCTTGATGCCCATCTTTGTAGCAAGCATTGCAACTGCAAGGTCTTCAGCGTGTTTACCGCATTCTTTCTCGCCAAATGCGTGGTGTTCTGAAAGATAGCCGTAAGATGTTTTGTCTTTAGGGATTGCTATGCCGATTGAAGCTGAGAGTAACCTGTTTTTTTCGTTGCTCTGCAACCTTGACATCACTGCAAATGTTATCTGGCCAGGTTTTATCAGTTTTAGACCCTGCTGTTTTGTCAACAGTTTTGCGCCTGGAGGAAAAATACTAGATACCTCTACAATGTTACAGATCTGGATGCCTGCATCTCTTAAAGCAAGCTCGAAACTTTCAAGTTCTTCTTTGTGCCTTCCAACTCCGTGTGTCAGGAAAACCTTTTTAGGTATCATTTTTCCCAGAGAACCTCTTTACCCCTCAATATCTTGTTAATTCTATGGCCTGGAACAAAGAATTCTCGGTTCTTGAACTTTATTATAATCATGTCTTTTTCTATGTTCTTTACATCATGCAGCTTGAACTTCCTGATTTTCTTGTGCAGCTTGTCATGAAAAAATACTGTAAATTCTGAATGTTTCTTTTTTGAGTGTTTGTTAAGGAGTCCGCGCACGAACTTGGTTGCGACATATATCTTTTCCTTTGCGCCGAACTCTTCAAATATGACTCCTGAGAAAAGCAAAATAACTAGTCCAACGAACAGTGATACATAGTTATTAGAGAGGATTGGAATCTCATCAGCTATCTGCCAGACCCCGCGCCAGAATAAGATTACGCCAGTACCTATCATCAAAGCCCTAAGTATCTGTTTATCCCTTTCTGTGACATAGTATCTTTTCATATTACCCCTTTTTTATGTTATTTTTGATTTATTGGTATTTAAATGTTGTTATGTCCGATTTTGAATCTTCTATTTAAAGAAAGATTAAAATACTTTTAATCTTTAAATTGCCTTATGAAGGCTAACATGGCTCTGGAAGTCTGCCAAAAGTGCAAGGCTGTCTGCTGCAAGATGGGAGGTCCAGAATTTACTAAAACTGAAATGGAAAAAGTCTTGAGAGCAGGCTATCCTGATTATTTTGTTAAGATCAATGAAGATCATTTTGAATTAAAGGGTAAGAAAGGTATCTGTCCTTATCTTGCGAAGGGCAGTTCTTGTTCAATCCACAAACAAAGGCCTTTGATGTGCAAGTGCTGGCCTGTTTATGTTGATTATAATGACAATAAAAGACAATTTATCCTGATCGAGTGTCCTTTGACACTTTTGCTTTCAAAGAGGGATATAGAGACGATGAAAAAACAGGCAAGCTTGGTTCCAAAAGAACTCATAACCACTTCATTCACTAGCTCGAAACTGCCTGAATCAGACCTAAAGATCATTGAAAAAAGATTTAACAGATTTAAGCGAAGGCCTTTACAATAACATTAATAAACAATATTTACTAAAATAATCAAATTGACAAGGAAAAACAAAAAAAAGAGTTGGCATAAGCTAGAGGTGTTTGTGGACAAGGCAATACCTTACCTGCTTGTTTTGTTACTTGTACTTATTGTCTTAGAGGTTTTTTATCATAGCCTCATAGAACATTACCTTTTATGGGTTGATGTTGCCGATTATGTTATCATAGGTTTCTTTTTAGTGGATATTGGATTTAAATGGAGGCGTGCAAAAGACTTTAAACAGTTTCTTAAGACATCATGGCTTGATATCTTGGCAGTTGTGCCTTTCTATCTTATCTTTAGATTGTTTGAGGAGATAGTTGTGATTTCCAGGGTTGGAGAGACTCTTGGCACAGGGCAGAAGATACTTCATGAGGGTCTAGAGGTTGAGAAAGAGGTTACAAAGGTGGCTTCTGAGGTTGAGAAATCAGGTAAGATATCAAGGACAAGGTTGTTTGTAAGGTTTATCAAGCCATTGCAGAGAACTCCAAGGTTCCTGAAAGCGTTTGCTATCTATGAGAAACCTGTCAAAAGCAAATCTTTAAAAACTAAAAAAAAGTAAATAGACTATGGCCTGTCCAAACAAACAACAAAACCTAGAGATGTGCAACTGTACGTATTCAGGTTGTGATAAGAAAGGTAAATGTTGCGAGTGTATGCATTTTCATAGGCAGAGAGGAGAACTTCCTGCTTGCTTTTTTCCTGACGATGTGGAAAGGACATATGATAGAAGTGTAGAACGGTTTAAATCTTTATGAAAAAGAACCATATAAAAAAAGAGGGATACCAGGGCGCTACCTTTGGAATCATGGAAGGCATTGTTATGATGCTGGGAGTTCTTATAGGTTTAAGTGTTACAGGTAACAAGTCTATAGCTATACTTGGTGTTGTGACAGCAGGTGTTGCAGACGCCTTTGCAAACTCTTCAGCGTTTCATGTAAGCGAAGAGAGTGAAGGTATACATACAAGGAAAGAGATCTGGAAAAGTACTTTCTGGAGTTTTGCAGGAACTGCGGGCTCAGTTATAGTTATGATCATTCCGCTTCTTATATTTAATGTTCCTTTGGCAGCGTATGTAGGTTTTGCGGTTGCTATCGTGCTTCTTGCTTTGCTAGCTGTATTTGTTGCAAAATACCAGAAGATGGATGTTACTAAACTAATCATTAAATACATTGTGATTGGAGTTTCTGTTTCAGTTGCTACGTTTATCGTTAGCGAGTTGTTGTTAAGAGTGCTGGTAATATGATTAAAGCAATGGTCTTTGACTTTGCTGGTGTTCTGGTCAGGCCTGCTAACTATAATGTATTTAACAATCTAGTCTCTAAAAAGAGTGGCAAGAGTTTTGATCATGTGCACAAGATCTGGCACAAGTACTGGCTTAGATGGCGAGTGCACAAGCTTAGTATGAACGACCTTTTGAAAGGTTATTCTTGTGACTTGGGCTTGAAGTCAAGTAAATGGATAAAACCTTATCTCTGGAATTACTTTAAGCTGAACAAATCTGTTTTGGATGATGTAAAAAGGTTAAAGAAAAATTATAAGGTCTACATCCTGTCTAACCAGGTAAGAGAACATTTTGAACACGTCTCAAAGAAATATAAGTTCAAGGATGTTTTTGATGGGATATTTATCTCTTATATTCTCAACTGTGCTAAGCCTGACACTTTGATTTTTAGTAAATTTCTACAAAAAACAAAACTAAAACCTGGAGAATGTGTGTTTATTGATAATCAGCTAAACAATGTTAAGGCTGCTATGAAACTTGGGTTCAAGACAATACATTATAGGACTTATAATGATTTTAAAAAACAGTTGAAATGTATTCTAAATCGATAACTATTTAAATGGGGGATAGTTTTTTGAAATCTCTTTTTGTATATACAATATATGTTTTTTGGAGGTATTAAAGATGGTATTAGGTTATCAAGCAGGTAAAGTGAAGAGATACGGAGATTTGTTAAAAGATGTAGAGTTAGCAGTTGAGGGAGTTCCTGCAGGACGTTATGATAATGCATTGCGGACTATTGGGTTGGATAGGTTAGTCAGACCAAAGAATGCAAGGTTTAGAGGGACTGATATTGTGCCTAGACATGTTGAGCGACGTGCTAAGAAACTTCAAACAATTGATAATGCTTTCAGGCTTTACAAGGAACAGCAAAGACAGGCTCCTGTATTTTGTGAAAACAAATCAAGGGCTATGCTTGAGTTCTTGAAAAAGGATGCGCCTGAGTTTCTCCCAAGGTTAAGGAATCAGGATTCTAAGATGATAAGGGACAGGTATATCCTTTGGATGGGTGTAAAAAGAAGGTATCATGGTGGTCAGGCAAGTGATGCAGAGTATCATAATGCCACGAGTGGTCTTGAGAAAAGTCTTAGGGCTTATGAAGCAGTACACGAGCATAAGCTTGCTGAGATAGAAGCGAAATTGATGCGCTAAGCGTGGTTTAGCTCTTTAAATATTTTTTTAACTTCTTGTTCTGTTTTTGCGTTCATCAGTTTAACGCGCATTGATTTTGCTTTACCTATGTATTTGGAAAACCACATTGCGTGCTGTCTTATCTCTGGGAAACGGTTTCTTTTTTGATATCTGTTATAATAGCTTAGAAATTTAATAAAGACTTCATAGACTTCTTTACTTTTTGTCAGGTTATATTTTCCTTTGCTAAAGTATTCAACACATTGTTTAAAGATGAACGGGTTTCCGATAGCTGCTCTTCCTATCATAATTGCATCGCAACCTGTTTTTTCAAGCATTGATCTTGCATCTTCTGGCTTGAAAATATCGCCGTTGCCTATCACTGGAATGTTAACGTTTTCCTTGACCTGCTTGATAGAAATCCAATTAGCTTTTCCTGTAAATGCCTGCTGTTTAGTTCTTCCGTGTACAGCTATGGCTGCTATGCCGAGGTCTTCGAGAAGTTTGCTAACCTTGACATGGTTAAGGGACTGAGAATTCCATCCAATACGGATCTTTGCAGTAACTGGTTTATTGGTGTTTTCAATGACGGGCTTGACTATGCGTTCTATCTGTTCAGGGTGTTTTGTGAAGTAAGCACCTGCCTTAAGCGCTAGCATGTTAGGCATTGAACAGCCTAAGTTGATGTCAATAATGTCTGCATGCTCATTAAGAATTTCGGTGGCTTTTTCCATTGAGCTAGCTTTAGACCCAACAAGCTGCAGAGCTATAGGTCTTTCTTTTTCAACAACGTCAATGTAGCGTTCAATAAACGATTCCTTGGCTGCAACAACACCATCTGCGTGCAGCATCTGTGAATAAACTAGAGAAGCTCCTTGTTCCTTGCACAATAATCTAAAGGCTGCACAGTTAACTCCGTCAAGAGGTGCAAGTATGAAGGGGTTCTTGAGTTTTATCTTGCCTATTTTCATATTATTTTGTTTATTGTTGTTTTTTTATTTAAAGTTTAGTAAAATTAATATAAAATAATAACAAAATTAGGGTTATGAGATTTCCAAGAGTATCAGACTTCAAGAATGAGGTCAAGGATGGTGTAAAGATTTGCAGGAACTGTGACAGGCCTGTAACTAAAGGTAGAAGGCATTACTGTAGTTCTGAATGCATGAGAGAGTTTAACTTTAACCATGACTGGTACTGGATACGTAAAACTGTGTTGAAGAGGGACAGGTATACTTGTAGTATCTGTAAGAAAAGAATGAGGAAGCGTTTCTTGGATGTTGATCATATAATACCTATAAGAATGGGCGGCAACCCTTATGACAAAGATAACCTTAGATTATTGTGTAAAGATTGTCATAAGGCAAAGACTAAACTAGACCAGGATGTGTTGAATTCAATCTGATTTACAAAAGTTTAAATACTAAATAATTAGAGCTTGGGTTAAAATGATAAGATTAAAAGATATACTGGATGAGCATCCTGTCAGTCACCCTGACCATGAGATGGTAAACGGTTGTCTATTTAGGCAGAACCTGGCAGGATACACTATATGGGATGAGCCAAGACCAGAGATGTTAGAGGTAGACGCATTCAAGGGCATGGAGGCTAAAAGAGGTAAGCGAAGGAGATTTGTATACCTTAATGTATGTAGAGGCGGTGAAATCATTCCTTTACGGTCTCAGTACTTTGGATATAATGATCCTGTGCCTAGGCAACTAGTATTTTTCCCAGGTAATGGGGCTGAGCCTGTTGTCTACAAAGATGGTCAATACTCTGCAACTCCTGATGAGGTTTTTGCAGCCTGTAAAGCTGTTCAAGCCAGTTTAGAGACTGAAGACGCAGAATGATATCTTTACTCCAGGCGATCATACTTGGAATAGTTCAGGGTATCACTGAATGGCTGCCTGTATCAAGTTCAGGACATCTAGTAATATTTCAGGAATGGATGGGTCTGAGTGCTCCTTTGATATTTGATATATTTCTACATGTCGGTACTTTGATTGTTATTCTGTTAGTGTTTTGGAAGGATATTATAGAAATTCTTAAATCACTCTTCAGGCTTGATTTTAAGTCGCATTACGGCAAACTTTTGTTATTTATCATCATAGGTTCAATACCTACTGCGTTGATAGGATATTATTTTAATGACGCCTTTACAGGGTTTTTCCAGAACCTGACAGTTGTTGGTATCGCGCTGCTTGTGACTGGCTGCTTACTGTTTTTTTCAGAGAGGTTTGAGAAACAAAAAGGGTTGAATGCAATTGATTCTATCTTGATTGGTATTGTTCAAGGCCTTGCAATCATACCAGGAATATCAAGATCAGGTTCTACGATAAGTGTTGGACTCTTAAGAGGTGTTGACAAGAAGCTAGTTGCAAAGTTTTCGTTTTTATTATCAGTGCCTGCTGTCATAGGAGCTACAATCCTGGAGTACGATGCAGCTGCTGTTTCTGTTAATTTCATGCCAATAATAGTGGGTACTGCTGTGTCTGTTATTGTAGGATATCTTTCACTCAGGTGGTTATTAAGACTGATAATACAGAAGAAGTTTCATTATTTTAGTTATTATTGTTTTGTGGTTGGGATTGTGTTGCTAGTGTTAGCTTAAGTGTCCATATCTTTCTTTAAGCACGTCATAGACTACATCGATTATGCTCTGCATTGACTGGTCAACACCTGCCGCTTTCCATTTACGGTCGTCTATCTCTACATCAAGCTCTTCCTCTAATGTCATCTGCATCTCTACAATTTCCAGCGAGTCAACACTGAGCTGCGAAACAAGATGTACATAAATTGATGCTGGATCTTTTTTGGTTTGTTTAACTATTGCTTCATATACATTTGAAACAGCCATTTCCCCTATTTTTGGGTTAAAGTCTAGTTTCTCTCTCTGTAGGTATTTCATACCTTCTCTCAATAAATCGTCCTTTTTTGTCCCAAGTTCAGCACTTACTTCATTATCTGCCATTTGTTCACCCTTGCTCATGATTCTATCATAAAAAAACCTGCATATTCCTTTAAAGCTCGAATCTTTTTTCCTTGCTCTATAGTATGCTTTTGTATCGATTTCAACGCCGAATTTATTTTCGATTGCTTTTCTTAATTCAGCAGCAACTACCTTGCCTGAGTTAATATTTGGCATTTCATCATCGATACTATCAAAATCTCCATCCTTTACGGCTTCTTGATAAACACAATCAGCGATTTTCCTGGCTAATGCTTCGTTGTCATCTTCATTTTTTACCAAGGTTTCAACAACAGCTCCTTTCAACCTTCGTTCTAGAGCTTTTAGGTTTCTTTTGCCTGTCATCCGTTCGTAAACAAAACTCATTATGCCATAAGTCGTAGCATCTCCATGGTAAGCGTCCTCATATGCAGGGGTTTCAATCTTTTTTCCGGTTTGTTTCTCTAGCCTGTAGCCAAGGTCTATAAAATCTAATGAGTCGAAGTCAAGTTCATCCATCAGGTTGCCATCTATGCTATCCAGATCATCTAATTCTAGAGCCTCATCAACTTCTAGAATAGCGTTGATAACTTTATGCGCTGCATCAGCTGCAACTAATGGTTGGTAATCTTTGCCAATCTCCGATCTAAGTCTTTCACATAAAGCTTTAACCAGTGTTTCTTTATCTGTTTCACTCATAATCTCACCTG
Source organism: Candidatus Woesearchaeota archaeon (assembly GCA_019323525.1). Taxonomy (GTDB): domain Archaea; phylum Nanobdellota; class Nanobdellia; order Woesearchaeales; family JAHWHD01; genus JAHWHD01. The sequence continues at coordinate 31,787 of JAHWHD010000079.1, read as the reverse complement.
TAGCTGGAACCAAAACACTTTTATTAAAACTTTATATACTAGAAAATAGATTTTGCAAAATCCTTTGCCTTTTCAAGATCTTGTTCATTAGGGCGTCCTTTGTTAAACCCGCCCATTATCTTGAACGGTCCCCAGTTGTCGTATCCTTTGCAGCAGAACTCGTTAACTACATTAAACCCTTTTTCAGTTAACAGCTTTTTAATTTTTTTATGAAAACCAATGTTCCCAGCTCCGCTTGTTGACACTATGAAAGCTTTTTTCTCTATCGTGGGCAGGGACTGGACATACTTTAACAGTTTTCTTGCGACATTAAAAGCATAGATCCCAGAAGCAAACCCAACCAAGTCTGCATTAGCGTCTTCGGGTTTTGCTTCAGATACTTCAATAAGTCTAACCTGGTGTTTAAGTTTTAAGACAGAAGCAATAGCATCCAGCACCTTTTTTGTGTTCCCTGTCTTTGAAAAGTAAATTATGTTGATCTTCATTTTATCCGTTTATTATCAATAGCAGCACCATCACCAGGATTCCAATAATAATTCCAGTGAACTGCAGCAATGATTTCGAAATCTTTGTCTCCCTGTGAAGTTCAGGGATCAGGTCAGAGCCGGCAATATAGATGAAGCCTCCTGCTGTGAAAGGTATGAGGAACAGTGTAATGTTAGTGAAACTTTTGCCTACTATCAATATTACAACTGCACCAATCACAGCTGTTAATGCTGAGAGAAAGTTCATCACAAGCGCTTTTTTCTTTGTAAAACCGCCGTGGACAAGGACTCCAAAGTCGCCTATCTCCTGAGGTATCTCATGGAACAGAACAGCCAATGTAGTTGCGATCCCTAAAGGAATGCTTAGCAGGTAGCTGGCTGCAATGACCATCCCATCGATAAAGTTGTGAACTCCGTCTCCTACAATTATCATGTACGCTACAGATCTCGGCTTGTGCTTTAACGAATGTTCCTCGCAAACCTCAGGGTTCTTGTGGCAGTGTCTCCAGTGTATGAATTTTTCAAGTATAAAGAATATTAAGATTCCTGAAAGAAAGTATGCACTTATGTCAAGACCAAAACCTGCTTCCTCTACAATCTCGGGAAGAAGGTGCAGGATAGCTCCACCGAACAATGCGCCTGCTGCAAAGCTTACAAGGAATAGGACGAGTTTGTCGAGGGATTTTCTCTTAAGCGCTAATGCGAATATCCCTATGAAAGATATTAAACTAACAACGATCACAGAAATTATAGAGTAAAGCCAAATCTCTAACATAGAATAAAATTTTTATTATCACTTATTTAAATCTTGTTGTTTTACAAGTGTATAAAGTGTCTTCCCTTTTCTGAACTCTTCAGGTTTGTCTCCGTCAGGACAGACAAGGACTGCCATGTTACAGAATATGTAACCTTTTCTGGCGATTCTTTCTAAGGGTTTTATCATTCGTTTGGGGCTGTAAAGACATTTGCCTGATAATATTATTTGGCCAGGTCTTTGGTCAATCTCTAATCTTGGGAAGAAATGCCTTGTCGGTTCCCATATATCAGACATGTGAAAGCAGGTGTAGAACCCTATAACGTCTTTGAAGAAGTTTGCAATTTTTGCATCAGGAGCTACAACAGCAAGGTCTATACTTTCCAGGTTTCTCCTTTTTGGAGGGTCTGGAAGTCCTAGGACAATCTCTTTTATCTTTGGATTACCATAATACCTTTCAAAGAATTTGATGACAAGGTCTTTTTCCCTTTCGTTAAGTACCATGAACCTTTCAGCGATTACGGGGTCTAGCTTATCAGGGTCTATTATATTGTCTGGATCAACATCAAGGTAATGGACATTCTCGTACATATTGCAGGGAAATAATTTAGATAATAAATTAATTTTTGTACTTAAGTATACAAACATTTATAAATAACCTGCATGAGAGCATGTTAAGGCAATGTGGGTAGTAGCTTACCTGAAGCCAAGAAGTAAAATACGTATAAAGTACTAAAGAACCAATGGAGGCTATCAAAAATGGGAATGTATAAACATATTCGTAATCTTTGGAAACGACCGCAGGCTAATATGCCTGAACTTATGCGTGAGCGAATCATTAAATGGCGTAAGGAGCCTGTAACAGTAAGGCTTGAACATCCTACAAGGCTTGACAGGGCTCGTTCTCTTGGATATAAAGCAAAACCAGGTTTTGTTGTTGTAAGGCAGAAGGTTATCAGAGGCGGTCATGAAAGGCCTCACACTTTGGGCGGGAGAAGGCCTAAGGCGCAACGTCACAAGCTGAGCCTTGACAAGAGCTATCAACAGATTGCAGAGGAGAGAGCCAATAAAGTCTATCCGAACTGCGAAGTGCTTAATAGTTATGTAGTTGCAAAGGACGGCCAATATTACTGGTTTGAGATTATACTTGTTGATAGGGCGCATCCTGCGATCGTGAATGATAAGAATATCAGCTGGATCACAAAGAAGCGGGGCAGGGTTTTTAGAGGACTTACAGGAGCTGGTGCAAAGAGCAGGGGCTTAAGGAGAAAGGGTAAGGGCGCTGAAGGTCTAAGGCCTAGCAAAAGGGCTGCTCACAGGAGAAAAGTAAGTACTCCTAAGAAAACCCAGTACCATAGAATATAGTTCCAAAGGATTTAAAACCCATAGAAAAACATATAAATGATTGTTTTAAACATATGCGTAAAATAAAATAGAGGGTGGTTACATGGAAGAATTTAATAACGAAGAAGCTATGGATTCAGATTCAATGAATTCTACTGTATTTGATGAACCTGAAAAAAAGCCAAAGGAACCTAAATATCATGAAAAAACAAAGAAAGGTTCAATTGGTTTGTGGGCAATTGTTGGTGTTCTAGTGGTTGCTCTTGCACTTTCAGTTTTCACTGCAGGGTTCAGGGATTGGAGTTTTGGAGGAAATGATGTTGAAGTGACAGGAGCTGCAACTGATGTTGTTGCAACTGAGACAGGAGAAGCAGGAGATCTAACTTTTACTGTATTAAACGATAACACGTGCGAGGAGTGCGATCCTACTAGGATAGTGCAGACAACTGAACAACTGTTCCCAGGAATTAAGATTGTTGAGGTTGATTTTAACACTAAAGAAGGAAAAGCGCTTTACGAGAAGTATGAGTTAAAGTACCTGCCTGCGTATCTTTTCACTGATAATGTGGCAGAGCATGAGTCTTATGCACAGGTACAGGCTGCCTTGATCAATGTGGATGATGTCTACATGATTAATCCTCAGTCAGTAGGTTCAACATACGATCCATATGGAGAGAAGTGCGATAATGGTGTAGATGACAATGATGATGGATTAGTTGATTGTGATGACGAGGATTGTAAAGCAGAGCTTGCTTGCATGGAAAAGAAGGAAGTGCCTGTAGTCGATATGTTCGTGATGTCCCATTGTCCGTTCGGTACACAGATCGAGAAAGGTATGATACCAGTAGTTGAACTCCTTGGTGACAAGATAGACTTTAACCTGAGATTCGTACATTATGCAATGCACGGTGATAAAGAACTTTATGAAGAGCTTAACCAGTATTGTATCCAGAAAGAGCAAGAGGATAAGCTTATACCGTACCTCAAGTGTTTCCTTAAAGAAGGAGACGGTGAGACTTGCCTAGAAGAAGTTGAGATTGATACAGATGCTCTTGAAGCTTGCGTTGAGGAAGCTGATGAAGAGTATGAGGTCACAGCTAGCTTTGAGGACAAGACAACTTGGATGGGGAACTTCCCGCCTTTCAACATTGATAAGGAACTTGCTGAGAAAGGTGGAGTCTCAGGATCTCCTACGCTGTTGTTGAACGGTCTGAAAGTTGAGACTGCAAGAGACCCTGCCAGTCTTTTGAAAACTGTCTGTTACGGGTTTGATGAACAACCAGAAGAATGTGATGAAGAGCTTACCTCTACAAGTCCGTCAGCTGGTTTTGGGTTTGAGGTAGCAGCAGGAGGAACTGATTCAGCAGCTCAGTGTGGATAAAATCTTTTATTTTTTTTAAACCTTTTATTTTTTTCTTAACATGAACAAAAAACTACCACTATCAACAATCTTGATATTTCTGTTAGTCTTAACAGCAGTTGGCGCTGCAGATACTTGCGATGGAGCCGATGATACCTGTACAGTTGGTTCTGGTTTTGACCTTTATACAGCTCTGAGTTCTGATTTTGAGAGCGACCTTCTTGAAGGGTATGAAGATTCAATCTGTATTATCTATTTCTATGGTGATGGATGTTCGCAGTGTGCAAAAATCAAGCCTTTAATTGATGAAATCGAAGAAAAATATGGTGAAGATATACATCTTAACAGGTTAGAGGTTTATAAAAATCTAAAGAATTACCAGCTTTACAGTACCTATTGTGGTATACAGGATATACCTTTAGCTGACAGGGGAATTCCTCTGATTGCTATTGATGATAAGTTCTTTATGGGTTCAGACCAGATTAAGGAGAATCTCGAGCCTGAAATCCAAAGGCTTCTTGATTCAGGGGACAGTGTATGTCCATTGCCTGCTGCAATGACCTGCCACAAAGTTCCAGAATATAACAAGACAGATGTGAGTTCTATAATCCCTGGGTTCAAGGACAGGTCAAAGGTGACACTGCCTTTGATTTTGGGTGCTGGATTGATTGACGGTATCAACCCTTGCGCTTTTGCAGTTCTCATCTTCCTGCTAACTTTCCTATTAGAAGTTTCAAGTACAAAGAAAAGGATGGTGAAAGCAGGTGTGGCTTATACTTTTGCAGTCTATGCAACTTATTTCCTGGCAGGTTTAGGGTTGTTAAGCGCGATACAGTTAACAGGCATGTCAAGGATAGTATTAATAGTGGCTGCTTTGTTCGCCATATTTGCCGGTGCTGTTAATATAAAGGATTATTTCTGGTATGGAAAAGGTTTCTCTCTTAAGATCCCTGAGAGCAAGAAGGGTGTTATTGAGAGCTGGACAAGAAGAGCAAATATACCTGCGGCTCTTGTACTTGGCTTTATAGTTTCAATGTTTGAGCTCCCGTGCACAGGCGGGGTTTACCTAGCTATACTTGCATTGCTCGCTAATACAGGCACAAGGGTGGCTGCTATTCCTAGCTTGCTGCTTTACAACTTGATGTTCATACTGCCGTTGGTTGTGATAATATTCGTGGTTACAATGGGAATGAAAGCTGAGCATATTGAGACCTGGAGACAGAAGAAGAAGAATGTGATGAAACTTGTTATGGGCTTATTGTTGCTTGGTCTTGGTTTGGCCTTGATATTAGGTTGGTTCTAGACCAAAACCCTTAAAAACTCTTTTTATTTTTCTAATCTCATGGTATTTTATCATAACCTTGACCCAGTAGCATTTTCTTTGTTCGGGTTAGAGGTCTATTGGTACGGAATAATCTTTGTGCTTGGGTTCATAATTGCGTATTTTTTTGTGCAATATCTTGTTAAGGAGAGGAATCTTAGTATCTCAAGAAAGGATGTTGATGATTTCTTTCTCTGGTTTATCATAGCTGTGCTTGTTGGTGCAAGGCTGATCTATGTCTTTGTCTATAATCCTTGGTTTTACCTGAGCAATCCTTTACATATCCTCTTCTTCTGGAAGGGAGGCTTAAGTTTCCATGGAGGATTGATAGGAGCTGTGGTTGCAGGTATTGTTTTTTGCAGGCTTAAGAAGATACATTTTTATGATATTGCAGATATCTTGGTTATTCCAGTTGCTCTGGGCTTGATGTTGGGCAGGATTGGTAATTTTATCAACGGAGAGTTATGGGGCAGAGTTACAGATGTTCCGTGGGCGTTCAAGTTCCAGGATGCTGATGGGTTTAGGCATCCATCGCAGCTGTACGAAAGTTTCAAGAACCTTGTTATTTTCTTGATTCTTTGGAGCATACGGAAGAAAGATTTACCGCGCGGGTTCTTGTTCTGGATGTTTGTTACATTTTACGGTGCCTTTAGGTTTACAATCGAGTTTTTTAGACAGCCTGATTCTCAGCTAGGGTATTTCTTTGGATGGATGACAATGGGACAGATTCTGACAGCTATCATGGTTGTGGTTGGGTTGGTGTTTTTGTACTTGATACAAAAAAAACATAAACTTAATAAACACAATAAACAATAATTCACTTATGAAGGTAGCTGTTGTTTCTAAAGGAAAGGATTTCATAAGTAAATGGCTTGCTAAACATGGTTTGAAAAAAGTGGCAAAGGGTCCTGATGTTGTTATTGCTTTTGGCGGAGATGGTACTTTTTTGTATGCTGAGCAGAAGTTTCCTGGCGTTCCAAAGTTGTTGCTTTATCACAGCAGTTCCTGCAAGAATTGTAAAGAGCATAACTTTGCAATGATACTGAACACTCTTAGAGAGAAAAGGTTTGAAGTGCAGAAGTTTATGAAGCTACAGGTTGATGTTAAAGGTAAGAAGTTCTATGCTATGAATGATGTTAATATTCATTATGTGCCTCCTTGCGCGCTTAGATACGAGGTTAGACTAGATGGACTTCATGATTCCTACATAGGCGACGGTGTTGTTATTGCAACACCGTATGGTTCGAGCGCTTATTTTTATTCTATTTCAAGAAAAACTTTCAAAACAGGGATAGGCATTGCAATAAATAACGCAACTAGCGGGAAGAAAAATTTTGTGATAGCAGATAATCGCGCAGTTCGGGTTAAGGTGATCAGGGGGCCTGGTTTACTTGCAGTTGACTGCGTCAAGGAGGTAGTAAAGCTAAACAAGGGAGACTCTGTAGTGATACAAAAATCAAAACCTGCCAGGTTGATAAAGCTCAAGGGTTATAACTTGAAAATAAAGAGATATTAGGAGGTTGATAGAATGGCATGCGGTTGTTGCGGAACAAAGAAAAAGGTTGCTAAAAAGAAGCCTGCAAAGAAAAAAGCAGTTAAAAAGAAAGCTACCAAGAAAAAAGCTAAAAAGAAGAAATAATGCTTTAATTTGATTTTTTTTATTTTGATTTTATTTCTTAACCTCTTTTCCAAAAGATTTATATACGATTAATTTTCGATTTCTTTGTATGGTATATATCTGTAAAAACTGTGGAAGGACAGCTTCAGAACAAGGAGAATGCTGTGGTGAAGATATGTTGATGGACGAGTTTATACCTGATTATGAAGATGATGATTAAGGTGGTAGAATGGTAAATGTAATTGTCTTCACAACACCTACGTGCCCTTATTGTAAGATGGCTAAAGAGTTTCTGACAGAGAACAAGATAGAATATGAAGAAAGGGATGTTTCAGTTGACCAGGAGGCTGCAAAAGAGATGATTGAAAAGTCTGGCCAGCAAGGGGTTCCTGTCATACTTGTAGATGAAGAGGTAGTTGTAGGGTTTGATGAACCAAGGTTAAGAGAGTTATTGAATATTTAGGTGATATAAATGGCAAAATATGAAGTGACACAGGATCATGATAAGTGCATAAGTTGCGGTGCTTGCGTTGCAGTATGCCCAGATAACTGGGAGATGGGTGATGATGGAAAGGCAAAACCTAAAAAGAAGCAAAGCGATGCAGACTGTAACAAGGACGCAGAATCTGGTTGTCCTGTGAAATGTATAAAAGTTAAAGAATTGTAGTTTTTCTTTAATTTTTAGTTTTTAATCCAATACAGCGAGGTGTTAATAATGGCGGGATTTGATCCTAGTTTAGATAAGACTCTTTTTGAGGAGAGGGCTGAGTTTGAGAGGAGTAATGTGGTAGTGGCAGTCAAGGCTTATAATGAAGGTGTTCCTAAACTGCAGTTGACGAGAGAGAATAAAAAAGCAGATGGTTCGACAAGCTTTGCAAAACTCGGTCGTCTTACTAAAGAGGAAGTAGAAGCAGTCATGCCTTTGATAGAGAAGGCAATGGAGCATCTCTGATTTTTTATTTTTTAAATTAAATTTATCGGTTTTAATCATCTTAATCATCTTATTCTCCAGCCTATAAATCTTTATATAAATACCTGGCTTTTCTCGGCTCATGGATATTCCTACTGACAGAGATAAAAGGGAATGTTTTTTTCACGTTGCTCTTCTTAGTTATAGAGATGCAGATAAAAAAACCCAGATACGGATCGGAAGTCCTAGTGCAAACAAGCACCTTAAAAAAGAGTTGCAATGTCATGGGGGTTTTGGCGGCATATTTGATTCAAAGAATACTTTGTTCGAGAAATTAAATCTAGATGAAATCCCTAACCTGGCTGGAGCTCTTGAAAAGATACTTGCTACAGACTTTAGAACTATCACCATAAACGATCCAGAGTATCCTGACAGGTTGAGGAAAGTTGACGGGGCTACTCCTGTCCTTTATGTGCAAGGAGATATTTCATTGTTACAAGCTGAGAAAGCAATGGCTGTTGTTGGTACAAGGCAGCCTGACGATATAGATAAAAGCGATTGTGCCAGGATTGTTCAGAGACTAGTTAATAAGGGGTATGTCATAGTCAGTGGCTTGGCTTATGGATGCGATACTGCTGCGCACACTTCTGCATTGCTTTACAAGGGAAGGACAATAGCAGTCTTAGGTACCCCTCTAGACAGGTGTTCTCCAAAATTCAATATAGGATTGCTTGCAAGGATACGAGAAGCGCATCTTGTGGTTTCACAGTATCCAATCGGCATACGCACATTTCCTTCCTACTTTGCGCACAGGAACCAGACTACTGTGGGCCTTTCAGATGGAATTGTTGTTGTTAGGGCTAATGACAAAAGCGGTACACAGAACGCTGTTCGCGATTGTTTAAAGCAGGGAAAACAATTATATGTTCTTCAGAATAATGTCGTTGCCGCATCTAAATTGCCTGACTATGAATGGATAAAGAACCTGGAAGGGATGTATACAGTTCCTAACGGGAGGTTTAGATGAAAGCTAATATTCTTTTGGATGCTGATGGAACTCTTATGCTTACAGATAAAACTCGGCCTTACAGAAGTACAAGGGAGGGAAGAGACTGGGTTGCAAAAAATCCTGAAAAGGTTGAGACAACAGATGTGCCTGGTCTTTGCGATCTAGTGAAAGAATTAAATAAAAACCATCGTGTTTATGTCGCTACTAACGCAGATGAGGCTGTTACTAGGGCCTTGATGAGAAAGCACGGTTATCCTGATGATATTCAAATATTTAGTTCACTGAATAAGCCAAATGACTCTGACCTTGATATCATGCTTCGCATCGAAGGTCTAAATCCTGCAGATACAATCATGATAGGGGATTCTCCAAGAGATGTTCTTGCGGCGCATGGATGCAATATGGCTTCTATAGGCGTGTCATGGGGGCATTTTGATGCAGAGAAAATTCAGAAAGCAGAACCTTCTCTGCTTGTCTCGACTGTAGATGACTTGGAAAATGCTATAGTGCAGTTTGAGATGGGTTTGCTCATACATGAAAAGAGAAAGGTTCCTGCAACTTTTAACATCCTGCCGATATCTGAGTATAATGGCTGGTTTCCTTGGATTAATTATGCAGCATACCAGAAATATTATGGTGCTAACAAAGGAGGATTTGAATGGTCTGTGATAGCTTTCAAAAGAGCAAAGGAGTTTTCAGGCAAAGTGCTTCATGCGGGAATTCCTGACTATTTTTTTCATAACCGTCAACCGAAGTGGCGCCAAAGGTATAATGATGTTGTAATTAGGTTCATAAATAGAATAACAGCTCTTGTCCAGAGCCTAGACCTTAAAGGGACTACTTATATCATGGCTGCTCCTAACTCAGAACCAGAGTACTGTTATAAGACTGATATTAATAGGGTGATGATCAAGAATGTTGCAAAAAGATTGGGACTTACGTATTTTGATTCGCGAGCTGTGTGCAGGATACATCCAAAGCCTAAACTTAATCGTGATAGAATCGTACAGTTCACAACAATGGGTATAAAACAACTCAATGCTGAGAAGCCGGATAATGTTGTTATTTTTGATGATGTGCTTACTACAGGCACACAGGCATTCACAATGGCAAAACTTATATCGCATTTTGGATTTGCTGATTCTAAATTTTATGTCATCGGCCTGGGAGAGACTCCAGAGTTCCATGATCGTTATACCGAGTTCATGCATGAAGAGTATGCAAAAAGGCATTTTTTTGGCTGAAACATAAAATATATAAAACCTAAATCACTGAATCTCTATATTTTATCAAAAGGGGTGTTTTCATGAAAAAAGTACTTACTATGTGTCCTTATTGCGGTGTTGGTTGTTCTTATTATCTTAATGTAGAGAATGGCAAAGTTACAGGTGTTACTCCATGGGAAAAGGACCCTGTTTCTGAAGGAAATCCGTGCATTAAAGGCCGTTTTAGTTTCCAGACAATATATGCCAAGGACAGAATCCTAAAGCCGATGATACGGAAGAACGGTAAACTGGTCCCTGTCACTTATGATGAAGCGTACAAGTTCATCTATAAGAATATGAAAAACCTTAAGCCTGAACAGGTGGCTTTCTATGGAAGCAGTCCTTGCACAAATGAGGATAATTATCTTCTTGCGAAATTTGCAGACGATCTCTTCAAGTGCAAGAATCTGGACAGTTGTGCAAGATTGTGTCATGCAACTACGTGCTATGCTTTCTATGAAGCCTTTGGGATAACTGCAATGCCTGCAAAGATTGATGATTTCAAGAACTCTGATTGTATACTCATCATTGGCTCTGATCCTGCAGCTTCTTATCCTGTGGCTTTTCAGCAGAAGATATTGGCAGCGCAGAAAAACGGCGCGAAATTAATCTGTGTAAAGGATTGGAGGGATGAAACAGCACAGCACGCTGACATGTATGTGGAGGTTAAAGTGGGTACTGAGATGGTTTTCCTTAACGCTCTTATGAACCAGTTGCATAACATGGGTGCAATAAAGTTGCCTGCTGGAATGGTAAAAAATGTTGAGAAGTATACCATAGATCACGTAAAGAAGGTCTGTACACAGTGCTATTTCAATGAAGAGGATGTAAGGAAAGTCGCGAAGCTCATTGCAAAGAGTAAAAGGTTTGCTCTTGGCTTCGGAATGACTTTGACGCAGCATACCTATGGAGTTGAGAATGTTTTTGCTGCAATTAATCTGGTTCTTGCTATGAAAGGTAAGATAATCTCGATGAGAGGTAAGGCTAATATCCAGGGGGTTGGTGATATGGGTATGCTTCCTAAAGAAGGAGGCGATACAATCTCTGGCTCGATATTCCTTAATAAAGTAAAGGCCTATTGGATCATGGAGAGTAACCCTGCGCAGAGCATGCCTGACCTTAAAGCATGCCATAAAGCTATGAAGGATATGTTTGTTGTTCTGCACACGACTTACCCTAACACTACAATGAACTTCGCAAATGTTGTTCTTCCCAGCTGTAGCTGGGCTGAGCGTGACGGCAGCTATACAAATGCTGAGTCAAGGGTAAGGTATCTTGAGAAAGCTGTAGAGCCAATGGGAGAGAGCAAGCCAAACTGGTTGATGATAAGAGATGCTGCAAAGTATTTTGGCAAGGATTACAAGTATAATCACAGCATGGATGTGTTTAATGAGATTATAAAAAAGAGGCCTGGATATGAAAAGATGAGTGTGGAGAAGTTAATTAAGCATAAATCGCAATGGGTCTACAGGCCAGTTAAGTTTAAGCATTACAACCCTGTAGAGTTTGAGTGTGCTGAAGAGAATACAAGTGCAGAGTATCCTTACATACTATCAACTAAAAGGTGGAAGTTTCATTTCTGTACAGGAGAGATGTCTCTGAGGCAGGAAGCTCTTAGGAAGCTGCAGCCTGAACCTTTGTGCTTAGTAAGCAAAGAAGACGGTGCTAAGCTAAAGCTTAAAGATGGTGATGTTGTAGAGATCAAGAGCAGGGTTGGAAAGTTAAGGGTGAAGTCAAAGATAACTGATGATGTGCCTCAAGGTCTTGTCTTAGTACCTTTCCATTACGGCTCTTGTTTAGTCAATAAGTTAATACCTCTTGAGTTCGGGCCTGTTGTAGAAGAGCCAAACCTAAAAAGAATTGCAGTTAACATTAAGAAGGTCTGAGTTATGGGATTTGGCGGAATATTAAAGGATGGGTTGATTGTTGTTCTTTTTTTCCTAGTAATGAAATCTTGGATATGGGGCCAGGGTATAACGCTTAAGATAGGTGTTTTGACACTGTTTCTGTTTGCTGTAGTGGTTATGTTCAGGTTGAGGAGTGTATAACTTCAACTGAACTCGAACTTATCGACAGGTATTTATAAAGGTTAATACATATAGGTTTATATTACTATGATTGGAGGATGATACTATGAAATTCGAGAATATTTTAGCATTTACATTTGCGCTTCTCTTGGTAGGAGCGGTGATTGTAGGGTGCCAGCCAGAGCCTGTAGTGGTAACTCCTGGTCCAGGTACTTATGAAGAGAGGACATTTGATATTGGTGAAGACGTCGAGACATTAAACTTTAAGTCGCAGGCTGAGCTGTTGAACTTTATCAAGGAGAATGAAGGCGCAGGGTATAATTATATGCTGAAAGGCGGCGCTGTCCTTGAAGCTGCAGTTGAGAGGGTCGCCTCTGATGCTACTTTTGGTGAAGCAATAGCAGCGCCAGCAGCTGTTGATGAAGGAGTGGATTTTTCAGAGACAAATGTGCAGGTAGCAGGTGTTGACGAGGCTGATATTATCAAGACTGATGGAGAGTATATCTACACAGTTTCTGACAGGGTGCTTTTCATAATAAAAGCGTATCCTGGTGAGGACGCTGAGATTGTATCAAGGATAGTGTTTGAAAGCAGGCCAGAGTCTTTGTTCATTGATGGAGACGTGCTTGCTGTGTTCGGTAACCTTTACAGTGACACTTTCTTTAGAGAGGTTGGATTTTCTCCTAGGAGCGGTATGACATATCTAAACATGTATGATGTTGGTGACAAAGAAAATCCTGAACTTCTTAAAGAGTATAAGTTCGAGGGTAGCTATTTCAGGGGCAGGATGACAGATGGTACAGCGTATATCCTTACAACCTCGTCTCCTTATGTTAGACCAGTACCAATGCCTTTAATATATGACGGAACTACAAAGAGCGAGATTGCAGTAGAAGATATCTATTACTTTAACATCCAGTACGATGACCCTGTCTTTGTTAACATCCATGCAATCGATATGCAAACCCCTTCAGTAAACTCTAAAGCAATAGCTGTCGAGTATTCGCAGAACCTTTACATGTCAGACGACAATATCTATGTAACATACACAGAGAGGATCAATGAATGGGAGCTTCAGAAAGAGATTGTGATGGAACTTCTGGAGCCAAAGCTATCACAGGATGACAAGATTTTGATAGAGAAGATAAAGGCTGTTGATAATGATGTTCTCTCAAGGTTCGAGAAAGAAGCAAAGATATACGCAGTGTATGAAGATGCTGCTTCAAGGCTGACTCCGGATGAGCAGGACGAGCTTCAAAAGAAAGCTGAGGAACTTCTCCTGGAAAAGCTAGAGAAGATTAAGTACTTTGAGTATACTGTGATCAATAAGGTTAATGTTAATGGCCAAACTATAGAGCCTGTTGCAAATGGCAAGGTTCCTGGACAGATACTCAACCAGTTTTCAATGGATGAAAACAATGATGTCTTTAGGATCGCTACAACCTTGAGTCCTAGATGGTCAAGGTTTGAGAAGACAAGTACACAGTCAACAAACAACATCTATACCTTGAATTCTGAACTTGAGATACTCGACGAGCTAGAAGGTCTTGCTGAAAACGAGAGGATCTTCTCTACAAGGTTTATAGGAGACAGGCTTTACATGGTAACTTTCAGGCAGGTTGATCCGTTCTTTGTGATAGACTTAAGCAATCCGAGCAATATTAAGCAGCTTGGAGAGTTGAAGATACCTGGGTTTTCAAGGTACCTGCACCCTTATGACAAGGATACGATTATAGGCATAGGAAGGGATACAACTGAGGCAGGAAGTCAACAAGGCCTGAAAATTAGCTTGTTCGATGTAAGCGATGTAAGCAATCCTAAAGAGGTTGCCAAGTATGTGACTGAATCAAAGTATGCAAGTTCAACTGTCGAGTATGAGCATAAAGCGTTCCTGTTCTCAAAAGACAAGAACCTTCTAGTCATACCAGCTTACAGCTATGACTGGAGAGAGGGCGGTGAGAGCTGGAACGGAGCTTTAGTCTTTGATATAAGCAAGGACGATATCAAGGTTCGCGGATTGATAGACCACGGCGGTGAAAGGTATACTGCGTCTGTTGAAAGAAGTTTGTACATTGAAGAACTTCTCTATACAAAGTCAAGAAACCTTCTAAGGATTAACAAGATAGAAGACCTTGAAAGCGTGAATAGGATTGAGCTCAGCACAAGCGTGTCTGATATTGAAATCTACTAATTTTTTTTCTTTTTTACTACTCTTTTTATTTTATCAAACAGATAAATTTATATACCAAAAATCATATTTTCTTGTCAAAAGAGGTGAAGTTTTATGGAGAAGAATAATGTTGGCAAGCTTACTGGAGGATTAATAATTCTGTACATTGGTGTTGTCTACCTGTTATACTATCTTGGCTATCTAGGATATCATCTTAACAAGTTATGGCCGGGTATACTGATTATAATAGGGTTCGGTATAATGCTAAAATATTTCAAGAAATAATATTTTTTTTTCTTAAATTTCTTCTAATATGTGTCGTTTGATGACCATTGTGCCTTTCCTGCCGCAGTATGGGCACTGGTCGAATGGCTGCTTTTTTGTCTTATCGTAAGGTTCCATCTCAAAGTTGCATTTGGTGCATCTGAATTTTACCATGGTACAAATTAAGGAATCCTATTATATAAATCTTATGAAAGTGCTAGTTTAAGAGATTTGATTGCTACTTCTATCTGTTTATCATCTGGCTCTTTAGTTGTTATCTTCTGTATTCCCATGCCTGGGGCATTAAGGATCTTGATGATGGGGTTGTGCCTGTACCTGCCGGCAAGTTTAAGGAACTCAAACGAGATTCCTGCAACAACAGGTATTAGGATAATTCTGCTGATAAGCTTAACCCAGAAGCTTGGGCTTGTGATTACAGAGAATACCAGGATACTTATCACTAGGACAATTACAAGGAACGCTGTTCCGCATCTTGGGTGGAGTGTTGAGTACTTCTTGACATTCTTGACTGTTAAAGCCTTGTTGTCCTCGTAGCAGTTAACAGCTTTGTGCTCAGCACCATGGTACTGGAAGATCCTTTTCACGTCTTTCATAAGCGAGATTGCAAGGATATAGATAAGGAATACACCAATCCTTATCACTCCATCTATAAGATTGAAAATAATTCCCTGGTCCTGGGTCACGAGCTTTGTCAAGTACAGCGGCAGGACTATGAAGAAAGCTATGGCGAAGGCAAACGAGACAGCTATTATGAAGAAAATGTCCCTTCCTCTGAGTTCCTCGTCATGGTCAGTTGCCTGGTTTGCAGACCATGTCAGTGCTTTTATGCCGATAACGACCGTGTCCACAAGGCTGACGATCCCTCTTATGAACGGTGCTCTGAATGGTTTTTTCAGGCGCCGAATGCGCTCCTTTTTCGTGACAATTGAATTGTCCTCTTTGCGTACAGCTATGGTTAAGTCCGTCGGAGAACGCATCATAACTCCTTCGATAACAGCCTGGCCGCCTATTTCCTGTTTCATAGTTCTCTTTTTTTCATCCGGATTATAAAAATCTTTTCATCACTTGCCGAAAGTTGCAATTTCCTCGTCGGAGCTCCGACGGAGAAAAAGCGAAACATTTAAATACCTCCTTTGTATATTTAGTCGATAAACAGATTATTCTGTTAAAAAATGAGAGGGTGAAAAACAAAATGGCACAAAAAGTAGCTAAAGTTGGAGTTAAGAAAGAATCTGGATATCTATACTTTGTAGATAAGCAAGGAGATATCTCAAGAGCTAAGATGGCTAGAGGCGGCAAAAAGAAGAAAGCTAAGAAAGCTAAAAAGAAAGTCGCTAAGAAAAAAGCTAAGAAGAAGAAGAGAAGATAAACTCTTCTAGTTTTTTATTTTTTTTATTTTATATTCTTATATCAAGATTATTTGTCCTAAGGTTGAGAAGTTCTGAACCAATACCTTTTCCAAGAAAGTAGCTCTGCTCTGACATTACACTGGAGATAATGTCGAAGATTGTACGTTTTCTCCTGTATTCCACGAAGTGTATTTTTGCGGTGTTCAGTTCTTGTTTAAGTATTGCTTCTGCAGTATCTTTGTCTCCAAGTACATCTACCAGGCCAAGGTCAAGTGCCTGTAGTCCAATGAAAAACTCGCCTGTCGCCAGCCCAGCAGCTTTTTGCCTGTCAATTTTTCTGTTGGCTGCAACCTCCTCAACAAAGTAGTCGTGTATTGTGTCTAGCTGCGACTGAAGCTTTTGCTCTTCTTCGCCTGTAAGGCTTTTGAAAGGGCTTCCGATGTCCTTGTACTTTCCAGAGACAAGTCTTTGGTAGGTAATGTTGTACCTGTCAAGGAAACCTGAAAATTCAAGGTATGAACCAATAACTCCTATCGAGCCTACGATGCTCAAGTCGTTTGCAACAATCTTGTCGCATGCACTTGCAACCCAGTAAGCGCCTGAAACTCCTGCCTCTCTTATAACAGCTATCTTGTACTTTTTCACTGATTTTATCTTGTCAGCTATCTCTTTTGATGCAACTGCTGTTCCGCCTGGCGAGTTTATCTCGAACATCAAAGCTTTTATGCTGGGATCTTTCTCGGCAGATTCAATGAAACTAATCACTTCGCTAGATGAGGTCCCCTCCTGGCTCAGAAAGCCAATATCGTTTCCAGCGGCAATGGGGCCGTTGATATAGATGATAGCTACCTTGTCGCCAATAGCCAGGTTGTTCTTTGATAATGAAGAAAGGATAATTATCAGAGCAACTATAACAATAACGACTGTAAGAATGATCCATCTGCCTGAAGCTGGTTTTTTCTTTGGCATGTTTACCTCTTTTTAGAATGTTATTGGTTTAATGGTATATAAATGTTATTAGAATTACTAGAACTCCTATAACTTTCCTGTGATGAGGTGGTATAACGCGTCTATCGACTCGTCCAGGCTTCCGACGATTTTGTCAGCTGTCCTGTACCTTGGACCCCAGCGCCGCATCTGTATAACCTGTACTCTTGTGTCAAGTTCTTTTTCAAGGTTTCTTCCAAGTAGAAGATCATTAGGGCTGTCTCCCATCAAGATGACCGGACCTCTCTCCTGGAAGTATCCCATGTCATGTAATGTTAATTTTGCAAGCGGGGTGTGCGGTTTTCTCCATTGTCTTGGCATTCTTGGATGCCATGCCCTGTAAGCATCAGGTTTGTGTGATAAGCCGAGAGCTTCTATAGTGTTCCTCGCGTTATGGTTATCGCTGATTATCCCAAGCTTGATTCTTCTTCCAAAATGCGTCTGTAATGCGTTTAGGTCGTGGAAGAACCTATAGGTATCATTGAATACCCTAAGTCTGCCTTCTTCATAAAGTTCTTTGGCCTGCTCAGGTGTTCCTCTTCTGTCGAATCTTCCAAACCTTTTATGGAACTCATCATAGTCGATGCCCAGCTCTTTGATGAGGTTTGACATGGTCTTGCATCTTATAATGTTTCTCACATTGATCTTGATGCCGAATGTTAAGCAGGTTAGATACGTCTGCACAAAATAGTTGAGATTATTTTTATGAAATGTGTCGTCCCAGTCTCCGAGAAGATAAACAGGTTTTTCAGCCATTTTGTTTTTTTTCTTTATTCAACTCTTATAAAACTTTTTCTACCACAACCCTTACCACAATCTTTATAAATACACCTAAAGTATTCCTAATCCATGAGCAGGAAAAAGGAAGAACTGGCAAGGCAGGAACGGATAGAACAGGAGATTAAACGTACTAAGTTACCTAAAGGTAGAGAGGTACTTGGTGTTGTTGAGAAACGTCTTGGAGGTTCGAGGATGTATGTTAGGTGCCTGGACGGTAAAGTAAGAGTCTGCAGGATACCTGGAAGATTACAGAGAAAGTTGTGGGTCAGAGAGGGCAATATAGTTATTGTTGAGCCATGGGAGCTTGGCGGCGATGATAAAGGAGATATAGTTTACAAGTATAGGCCTTCTCAGGTTGATTTCCTTAAAAATAGAGGCATGTTAAAGCTTCTTGAAGACGTTGAAGAGTTTTAGTTTTTCTGATATATATTTTATACTAATTACTACTCAAAGATAGAAATTCTTATATACTAGGTGGATTCAGGCTGTAGTGGGGTGGTTACATGAAAAGAGACGTATTTTTCACTGTTTTTATGGATGTTCTTCTTATAATTATGTTCCTTGGTCTGGGCAGGATGGTGATGAACCTGTCAGGTAGCCAGGAGATCAAGCATCTAGCTATATTGTTTGTATTGATGTTGTTTGCTGCCATATCCTTGTTCGGAGTGTACAAGAGCAGCAAGAATGCGTGGTCAGCAATGCTTTTCATCGTGCTGTTGACTATAATTGAGATATTTTGGGTGTACTTTGTCCATAAAGTGCATTTCGTGTGGTTTGTGCTGCTAGTCATAGTGTCATTGGTATCATTTGGCCTAACTGTGCTGAAGGTTGTGGCAGGAGAGGATGAAGAAGAAGACGAGGTTGATGTTCCAGAGCTACCGGAGCAGCCTGAAGTTGAAGAGATACTGCCAGAGCATTCGGTTGTAATCAAGACAAACGAGCCAGGTAAATACTTAGCTAGCAAGACAGGAACAACATACCATGCACCGAAATGTGACTGGGCGAAGAGAATCAAGAAAGCAAACAGAGTATGGTTTGATGATGACAAAGAAGCCAAAAAGCAGGGTTATAAGAAGCATGATTGTTTGAAATAGTTTTGTTTTTATATTTTTATTATTTTTCTTCTCTTGAAGTATTCTTTTCTAAGAGTTGAACTTGCGTATAGGAATCGAGTAATAATGATGATCTCGCCTTCATAACTATAGACTTCGGTAGGGTCGCCTTTCCACATGCACACGCCTCTTAACCTGCCATTTGCACATATCTCTTCTCCAATATCGCTGTCCATCTCCCATCTAAAGTATTTATGAGAATGGTACATCGGGTCTATTTTCTCTAGTATCTGGTCTAAAGCGTCCTGGAGAACGTGAATAACTGCCATATATGCGGTAAAGATTGGAGATATAAAAACCTATTTCTCCTTGAACATCCAGATAATCAGCCCGATGACTCCGGCAGAGATACATGCGTCAGCGATATTGAATGAGGGCCAGACCTTTAAATTGATAAAGTCAGTAACAAATCCCAGGAACATCCTGTCGCTAAGGTTGCCCAGCAATCCTCCAAGAATAAACGCTGTAAATGTCTGGTACGAGTACTTCTTTGGAATCTGTTTATAATATAATAGTAGCAATACCAGGATTGCGATAGAGGTTATTATTAACAGGGTTGTCTGGTTCTGTAATATCCCAAACCCTGCGCCGTAGTTCTTGGTAAAGTTTCCAGAGACTCTTACAAAGTACTTAGACACCTGGTCAGCAATGAATACTGTTGCTGCAATAAAAATAAAATATCTAGAAATATCTTTCATGCTTTTCTTCACCAGCAGCAATCCTTTCAATGTTAGTGAGCCTTTGGTTTATCGCCTCAAGAGTTGCCTTAAGAGCATCGAGTTTTGCGGATATGACTTCAAGGTCTTTGTTGATAAGCGTGCCTTCTTCCCTTCTTTCGAAACTAGGTGTTGGTGTCATTGACGGCATCTCCATTGGTCTTCCTGGAAGTTCTGCTGGTCTTTCAGGTGGCAGGCCTATATCGTGCTCGCCTGGAATCGTCGGTTCCTGGAAACTTGGAAACTCTTCTTTCTTTTTCTTTAAAAAATCAAACACTCCCATTCTCATCTCCTCTTATTTTTTCTAAAAACCTGTCAAAATATTTTACAGGAAATATCTTTGCAGCCTTGAACACTGCAGTCTCAGGATATATTACTATGTTCTTTTTCTTGAACTCAGTAATAAGGTAAAGAGGACCGTCTTTCTCGAGCTTTGCATTGAACAACTGCATGAACAGTACACCCCTTACATTGTTATCATCTTCTAACTGCTCTGCTAACATGGTCCGAGGTATCTTCAGTTCAGCAGCTAGCATCTCCATAGGGTTCTCTGAGTTTATTGTATCAAGCATGAAGTCTTTGTCCAGGGTCCAGTCACTGAACTCTATATTGTCAATATCATCGAAAACACCTTCATTATAAATGAATATTTTGTAGTTGTCACTTTTAATGGCTGTTAAATCATTCTCAGAATAAAGTATGTTGATCTTGGCGAGTTCTTCTTCGCTAACTATGTCTGGTTCGCCTTTAGTATACTTGTCAGAGAACCTGGCCCTAAAGCCAGTCTCGATATTGTTGTTTTTGAGCAGGAAAAGGCTATCTGTAGTGACAATGTTTTCTTTAATGTCCAGACTGTCGCTGTATACATAGAAACCAAGCACAAGGATAATAACTAATATTATCAATCCGATAGCAAACATTATCTTAACAATCTTTTTTAGAAGCCAGAATCCTAGAGCAATGGCTACAACAAATATCACAATCCATAAAATCATTGGAAGTGCCATATATGAATTTAAGAATTGTTAATATTTAAAAGTTTAGTTTTTACAATTAGATTTATATACTCATTTCTTTTTTTAAAATTTATGAGGCGCATAATTGTTTTGCTATTACTATTATTATCTATTTCTATAGTTTCAGCACAGCAGGACTGGTATTACAATGCAAAAGAGCTTATCATTAATTCTGGGGTTGATTCAAGCATAAAAATACTTAGACAGCCGGGGGCAAATATAGATTATATAATAGCCAATGTTACTTTTGTCCCAAAGGACAGGATCGACCAGGACGTGCTTAGCAGAGATATCGAACCAATGGCTTATGAGGAAGACGGAAGTTATGTTTTCAGATGGGACGATCCTGCTGAAGATGTGCTTGATTTTAAGGTGCAGACAAGGATAAGGACAAAGAACAATATCCGTAAGATCAATGACAAGATTGCGTTTCCGATCAAGAGTGTTGATAGCGATGTAAGACAATACCTTGAAGAGAGTGAGCATATAGATATCACTCCAGAGATTGTCGAGCTTTCTTCGAGCCTTGCTGCAGGAAAGGACGACCTTTATGAGGTAGTTTTTGAGCTCGCGAAATGGACAAAGAACAATATCAAATACGACCTTGGGACATTGACTGCAGAGGTCTCACAGCCTGCAAGCTGGGTGCTTAAGACAAGGCTTGGCGTCTGTGATGAGCTTACTAATCTTTTCATCGCTATGTGCAGGTCATTAGGGATACCTGCAAGGTTTATATCAGGGATTGCTTATACTGATGCGCCTGAGTTTCCTGAGGCATGGGGTGCGCACGGCTGGGCAGAGGTGTATTTTCCAAATTATGGCTGGGTGCCTTTTGACCCTACATATGGTGAGTTTGGGTATGTAGATCCTACACACGTCATACTCCAGGAATCGCAGGATTCTGATAAAGCTGCAACTTACTATGAATGGCGCGGGCATGATTTCAATATCCAGACAGAAACACTCAACATCGAGACAGGGCTTGAATCAAGCACCGGCGTGATGCCTGCATTTATCTCGCTAAGAGCTCAGCCTTTGTACGATGAGGTTGGGTTTGGCTCTTACAATCTGATCGAGGCGCGGGTTGAGAATCCTAATGATTTCTATGTAGCGACTGAGCTTGGTTTAAGCAAGTCTTCTGAAGTGGAGATTGTCAGCGAAAGGTTTCAACAGATTCTTTTGAGGCCGAACGAGGAGAGGCTATTGCTCTGGATTGTAAAACTTTCAGATAACCTTGACAGGAATTACATCTATACTTTTCCGTTTGCAGTCTATTCTACAAGAAATTCAACAGCAGAGCTTGACTTCAAGTCTACTGTGCGCGACAGAGTTTATGATTATGGTGATGTTAAGAATTATTATGACCAGAAGACCTCAGAGGCTGAGAAGGAGTATTCTGCTTCAGTGGATTTCCAGTGTGTCTTTGAAAAGAATGAGTATTTTGTTAACGAGCTCGCGAACGTAAACTGCATTGCAACTAACACAGGTAATGTCTTGCTTTCAGATATCGAGTTCTGCGCAGCAGAGAGGTGCGAGATATTTGACCTGGGAATCACAAGGTCAGTTTCCCTTGACCATCAAATACTGCTGACAGTTCTGGGTGAACAGACTTTTACTGCAACCTTAGAGAATGATCTTCTTTCAAAGGCCGCTACTTTTGATGTTGCTGTATTTGACAAGCCTGACTTGCTAATCGATGTTCTTTTTCCTGAGAGAGTTGATTATGACCAGATGTTTTTTGTGAACTTTTCATTAAAACAAGATTCTTTGAGCGTGCCTGCAAATGTGGTTGTTGTCCTTGACAAGAACGGTATTGAGAACCAATGGCACTTCGAAGCACTGGATACTGATAAGATTTTTGAGATCAAACTTCTGGGCAATGAACTTGTCGAAGGAGAGAACATTTTCAAGGTAAAGGTTTTTTACGAGGATAAGTTCGGAAGAAAGTTCCAGAAAGAGAAGAGTTTTATAGTCCTGCTTGAGGATCTTACATTCGGACAGAAAGTCAAAGTGTTCTTCAATAAAGTTTCAGTATGGATAGAAAAAATGATTAAATAAAAAAAATAAAAAAGAACCTATTTTCTTTTTCTTCTTTTTTTGGCTGTTTTCTTAACTGCTTTCTTTTTAACAGTTTTCTTCTTAGCTTTTTTCTTAACAGCTTTCTTCTTCACTGCTTTCTTTTTAGCTTTTTTCTTAACTGCTTTCTTCTTCACAGCCTTTTTCTTTTTAACAACTTTTTTCTTTTTTGCTGCCATCGGCATTTCACCTCTTGTTTTTTGTGCCGTAAACACAATTATATATTATTTTGGTAGTTATTATTTAAAAATGTTTCGGTTTTTTTCTCTCGAAAGATTCTCGACGGTAAAACTTTAAATTTTTTATTGATTTTTCTTTATTTTATTTTGCGAGTTATTATCTTTGTTCACCTTCTTGGTTTTTCTCGTCGATAAGATTAAAATCCCATTCTTATCCTGAAAAATACAAAATCTTTATAAATCCCTGAACTGTAATCAATAAAATGAAAATTGAAACTCTTGTTCCGGATACGTCAGTTATAATCGAAGCGCTGGTCTCAAAAAAATTGGAGAGCAAAGAGATAACGCCAAAAAAGATTTTTATCCATGAGGCAGTTCTTTCTGAACTGGAGAATCAGGCAAATCGAAACAGGGAAATCGGGTACATCGGACTCGAGGAGATCAAGAGGTTAAGACAACTTTCTAAAAAGCTGAAGTTTACAATAGAATATGTCGGTGCACGTCCTAAAGAGTTTGAGATTACGTATGCAAAGGCAGGCGCGATAGACGCAATGATACGCGGTCTTGCTTTCCAGGAGAAAGCAACTCTTATGACTGCTGACAAGGTTCAGGCTCTGGTTGCTGAATCAAAAGGTATTGATGTCGTGCTTGTTGAGTTCGAGCCAAGGAAAGCAAAGATGCTAGTTGTTGAAAGTTATTTTGATAATACCACGATGAGCGTTCATATCAAAGAGAACATGAATGTGGTTGCAAAGAAAGGAGTGCCTGGCAACTGGGAGTTTGTCGAAGTTACAAAGAAATCACTAACTCAAGATGAGATCAAGGAATTCGCGAACGAGATCGTTGAAGCTGCCGGTCTAAACCCTGATGGTTTTATTGAGATCGAGAGGAAAGGTTCGACTATTGTCCAGCTAGGAAACTATAGAATCGTCATTGCGAAGCCTCCGCTTGCAGATGTCTGGGAGATAACTGCTGTCAGGCCAGTCAAGTCGATGAAACTTGCTGATTACAAATTGGATGAAAAACTTATGACCAGGATAAAGGAGCAGGCAGAGGGAATACTGATAGCTGGTTCTCCAGGGATGGGCAAGAGCACCTTTGCATCTGCTTTAGCAGAGTTTTATGCTTCGCTTAACAAGATCGTGAAAACTGTAGAAGCTCCGCGAGACCTTCAGGTTTCTGATCTAATAACGCAGTATGCAATTGCAAGAGGTTCAGCAGCTGAGATACATGACATACTTTTACTTACAAGGCCTGATTATACTTTTTATGATGAGATGAGGAACACTTCAGATTTTAAGCTGTTTGCTGATATGAGGCTTGCAGGAGTGGGCATGGTCGGTGTAGTCCATGGAACAAATCCTGTTGATTCAATACAGAGGTTTATCGGCAGGATCGAGATGGGAATAATTCCGCAGGTGATAGATACTGTCATCTTTATCAAAAACGGAACTGTTGACAAGATTCTTAACCTGGCAATCACTGTAAAAGTGCCTAGCGGGATGACTGAGGCAGACCTTGCACGGCCTGTTGTTGTTGTCACAGATTTCCAGACGAACAAGCCCGAGTTTGAGATTTACACTTATGGAGAGCAGACAGTGGTTATGCCTGTTGTAGGTACAGAGGTTTCAGGCGCTTTGAACCTTGCAAAGCCTTCTATCAAGAAACATTTCGTAAAATATTCTGAAGATGTCAAAGTAGATGTTATCTCTAATGATAGGTGTATAGTCTATGTTCCTGAGAAAGATATTGCTGCTGTGATAGGAAAACAGGGGAAGAATATTGAAAAGATTGAAAAAAATCTTGGAATGCATGTTGATGTCCAGGCATTGAAATCAGAGTTCAAGAAAAAAAGGAGGTCTCTCGATTTTGATTTTGGATTTGCAGGCAAGTCATTGAATCTTTACCTTGACCAGAGGTTTAGGGACAGGGATATAGATATTTACGTGAACGATGAGTTTTTGCTAACCGCAAAGGCTGGTAAAAAAGCGGTGATCAAGATTAAGAGGAGCAAGATAGGAAATGTCTTGTTCAGTGCTTTGAAGCATAATGAAAAGGTTGAACTTGTGGAGGTTGAATAAAATGGCAAAAGACGCGCCAACTGGCGTAAAGGTTATTTCTGTGCTGTTCTATATCTTAGCAGCAGTCGGGTTAGTCGCAGGTTTGCTTATGCTGTTAGGAGCAGGATTGGTCGGTCAGCTGCCGCTTGGAGCTTTGGGTCTTGTAGGGGCAGGAGTGTTCGTTGCTCTGGGGATAGTGATGATCGTGGTTGCAGCAGTAGAATTTTTTATTGCAAGAGGGCTCTGGAAGCTACAGAACTGGGCAAGGATTGTTGCTGTTGTTCTCGCAATACTTGGAATATTGGGAGGGGTTTTTTCACTTTTTGCAGGAAGTGTTGTTTCTGGTGTTATCGGTTTGCTGATAAATGGTTTTATCGCAGGCTATCTCTTGTTCAGTGCAGAGGCAAAGAAAGCTTTTAGGTAATTTTTTATTTTTTTTAATTATTCAATTTTTAGCAGTGTCTGTTCATGTAGAAAAGTTTATATATTCTTGCTGAGTAAATTGAAATAGGTGATTATATGCTCGATATTAAATTTGTAAGAGAGAATTCTGATACGGTAAAGGAAAATATCAAGAAGAAGTTCCAGGAGCACAAGCTAAAACTCGTAGATGAGGTTCTTGAGAAAGATGAAAAGTACAGGAAGCTCATGCAACAGTCGCAGAAGCTGAGGCATAAGAGAAACACGATCAATCAGGATATCAATAAGCTAAAGAAGGCAGGCAAAGATATCAAAAAAAAATTGGATGAGGCAAAGAAGATTCCTTCTAAGCTTAAGGAGATTGAAGATAAGCAAGAGGTTCTTGGCAACAGGATATATGAGATAATGAAAGTCATCCCTCAGATGATACATGACTCAGTTCCAATAGGCAAGGATGATTCTGAAAATGTTGTGAGAGAGATTATCGGAAAGCCTAAGAAGTTTGGTTTCCCTGTCAAAAGCCATGTTGAGATTGCAGAAAACCTACATGTGGTGGATTTTGATACGTCTGCTGAGACATCAGGCAATGGATTTTATTATCTTAAAGGAGAGTTGGCGTTACTGCAGATGGCATTGATAAACTTTGCAAGGGATTTTATGGTAAAAAAAGGTTATACGTATGTAGAGCCGCCATTGATGATACGGAAAAAGGTTGTTGACGGAGTCATGTCTTTTGAAGAGATGGAGAACATGATGTATAAGGTTGAAGGAGAAGATCTTTACTTGATAGGCACGTCTGAACACTCTTTGATCGGTCTCTACACAAATAAACTTATTGATGAAAAGAATCTTCCTATAAAACTTACGGGGTATAGCATCTGTTTCAGGAAAGAGATAGGCAGCCATGGCATAGACCAGAAAGGTCTCTACAGGAGTCACCAGTTCAATAAACAGGAGATGATAGTTATCTGCAAACCAGATGATTCTTACAAGTTTTATGATGAGATGCTTGGGTTGACAAAGCAGATTTTTAAGAAACTTGGACTTCCGTCAAGGATTTTGGAGTGCTGTTCAGGCGACCTGGCAGATCTGAAAGCAAAGTCTGCTGACCTTGAGGCATGGTCTCCTAGAAAGGAGTCCTATTTCGAGGTTGCTTCTTGCAGTAACCTTACAGATGCTCAAGCGAGAAGGTTGAACATAAAAGCGACTAATGGCATCGATAAGTATCTAGTGCATACGCTTAACAATACTGTGATTGCGACGTCAAGGGCCTTAGTCGCGATACTAGAAAATTTCCAGCAGAAGGATGGATCAGTGAAGATTCCTGCAGCCCTGCACCCTTACATGGGAGGAATCACTGAACTGAAACCAAAAAAATGACAATACCGTCTTGGTTCATGATTGTATCGGGGATTGTGATAGCTGGTGTTTCTTTTTATATCGGTGAAAAGTTTCAGCTTTTCTTTTACATAGGATTGATATTTTTAGCTTATGGGCTTGTTAAATTGTTTGTTTTAAGGGGGAAGTTGCATTCAGTAGCTGCAGAAGCTAGAAAGCAGACTTATCAGGAACCGCAGGTTGCTAAGAGTAAGTATCTTTATTGTATGCATTGCGGGAGCATAGTGCATGCTACTGATACATTCTGTTATAAATGCGGCCATAGACTTAAACCATAAAACATAAAAACCTGTACTTTTTTTCTTAGGTAAGGTGGTTAAATGTCGTTGTTCAAAGATATTCTTTCAAGCAATGAATCTCTTTTTGTTAATCATGTTGCTTTAGACTATGATTACCAGCCTAAGCTTGTTCCTTACAGAGAAATGCACCAGAAAAAGATGGCTTTTTGTATTAAGCCTTTGTTCAGCAAGACAAACGGCAGGAACCTTTTCATCTACGGACCGCCTGGCGTGGGCAAGACAGTTGCTTGCAAGCATGTAATAGGAGAGCTTGAAGAAGAGACTGATGAGATACTCCAGTTCTATATCAATTGTTGGCAGATTAATTCTACTTACAAGATATATGTGCATCTTTGCGAGCAGCTGGGTCACAAGTTCATACAGAACAAGAAAACTGACGAGCTATTCAAGATGATAAAACAGGTTCTTAACACGAAAAGTGTTGTTTTTGTTTTTGATGAGGCTGATAAGCTCGAGGACCAGGATTTTCTTTATTCAATACTAGAAGAGATATATCGCAAGACTGTTATCTTAATAACAAACTATAAGGGCTGGGTTGATAGGATAGATGAGAGGGTTAAGTCGCGCCTGGTCCCTGAGATGCTTGAGTTTAAGCCATACTCAGAGCACGAGACAAGAGGAATTCTAAAGGAGAGGGTAAGATATGCTTTTGTTTCTGGTGTCTGGGATGATGGAGCTTTTGCTGTTGTTGTCGAGAAGACCTTCAAAGCCAATGATATCAGGACAGGGATGTACCTGTTAAAGGAATCTGGCTTGGCTGCAGAGGATGAGAGTTCAAGGATGATTAATGTCTCACATGTCAAGAAAGCCATTGCAAAGCTTGACGAATTCTCAGCTAATAATTCCGATGAGCTAGAGGATGAGACGCATTTTATACTTGACATAGTGAAACAGAATTCAGATAACAGGATCGGAGACCTGTACAAGATTTACGAGAGTGCGGGTGGCAAGAGGGGATATAAATATTTCCAGCGTCGTATTGCAAAGCTTGAGCAGGGGAAATTTATTTCTTTGAAAAAGGTCCAGGGCAGCGAAGGTAACACTACTATTGTTACATTTATAGGCGATAAGGTCAGGAAGTTGACTGATTTCTAGGACACTCTAAGAAGCAGTTATCGTAGTTTGCTTTTTTCTTGCAAAACTGTTTTGCATGCTCGACAATCAAAGCGTGATATTCCTGGAAGAGTTTTGTGCTCGGTTCTAGTTGTTCGTGGAAATATGACTGCCACTCGTCATAACTTGCACTTTCTTCAAGAATTCCAAGTCGTGAAAATATTCTTTTTGTATATGTATCTATTACAAACATGGGTTTATTGAATGCGTAAAGTATGATTGAATCTGCTGTCTCCGGACCAATGCCTTTTACCGACAGTAGAAGTTCTCTTAATTCTGTTATCTTAAGTTTTTTTAAGTCTTTTATTGTTCTATTTTTTAGAAACTCTGCGATAATTTTTAATCTTTCTGCTTTCTGGTTATAGTAGCCAGCGGGCCGGATCAGTTCTTTTAGTTTTTCGATGTCTATACTGTATATTTTTTCAATGTCAATAAGATTCTCTTTGTTAAGCTTAATGATTGCTTTTTCAACATTCTTCCACGACGTGTTCTGGGTAAGGATTGCTCCTATTATTACTTCGAACATCTCCTTTTCATCAGAAGGTCCACCTGAGTACTCTGGTTTAAGTTTACCTTTAGCAGTTGTCGGCCACCATTTTCGAGGCTTGTATTTCTCTAACAGAATTTTGTACATTTCATGCAGCATTTTTTGCTTCATGAATCTTATCCTTTAAATCTTTTTTTGATGAGTAGACAGTAAGCCTACATCCAAATTTATCAGACCTGATTGGGGGAACCTGCTCAGCAAGTATCCTTGAGAATTCTTCCAAGCGCGAGTGTCCGTAATCGTCGCATTCCTCTTCATCTTTGAAGTTGCCAGTCACTGTATAGGATTTTACTCTTCTATTATTGCCTCGCTCATAGACTGGAAGCAGAAACTCTAGTGTTCCGTGGTACTTGTTCTCGTCATTTGCTGCAGCCTTTTGAGTATCTACATGGCCTTTGACAATCAGTTCAACATAGAACTGGTCGTCTTGGGATGTGGCCGCGCTTATCAACTCATTGATAAATGCTGTTTGCCTTTCGAATCTTCCCACGATTGTGTCTACCATATCATCTCCCCACAAGATTTAGTCTATGACTATTACTTAACAAGAACAGCGTTAACAGTTCCGTCTTGTCCTGGTCTAGAAGTAACTTTAGCTTTACCTTTATCAGTATCTACGACACAGCCTTTGGTGATGATGTTTCTACGTACATAGTGCCTGTTAGCTTTGTTCTCGATAACGCCCTTGATCTTGACTTTCTCGAACTTTTTTGTCTTAGGGTCGACGATATTTGCGAACTCTGCCTCAAGAAGTCTTTGCTTTAGGTTATTGCCGCGCGTCCTTACATTCTTTTTCGAGGTCTCGCCCACCTTGGTGTTGCTGGGGTTTCTTGCTAGCTCGAACTTACGCTTTTTCCTGGCTTTCTGGTACTTTGTACCTGATTGTTTTCTTTTTGATCTGTGCTGAGCTCTAACCATAATACGCATGAAATCTTGGGGTTATTTATAAAATCTTCGGTTGTGAAGAATTCCTCCTTTTTACGTAACATTTAAATATAGGCTTCTTTTCTTTTCGATAAATCAATTGTGGGGTGTTTTTTTATGACTGAAAGCGTAAGACCTTTAGATGCATTGAACAGGTCAAGAGATAAAAGAGTTATCGTAGAGTTGAAGAACCAGAAACAGTTCATCGGTTCATTGAAAGCTTTTGATATACATATCAATGTTGTTCTAGAAGATGCTGACGAGATAGTTAATGGAGAGATCAAGAGAAAGCTTGGCGTTGTTTTCATAAGAGGAGATACAATCACTATAATATCACCAGCGTAAAATGGCAAAAGGAACTCCATCAATGGGCCGGCACAGCGGCAAGGTGACGCATACAAGGTGCAGGCGCTGCGGAAAGAGAACATACCATCTAAGTAAGAGGGTCTGTGCCAGTTGCGGCTATGGAAAGAGCGCTAAGTTAAGGAGCTATAACTGGAACAAGAAGAGAAAGAGTAAAGCTGTGAAGAGGAAGGTTGTTGTTTCTAAACCCAAGAAGAAAATAACAAAGACGGTAGTTAAGAATGCACCTAAGAAAGCAGTGAAGAAAGAGACAAAACCTGCTTCTAAATAGATAATTTTTTAAATAACATCTTTTTCTGCAAGGTTTACCTCTATGCGGGGCAGCGGAAAATCAAGTTTTCCTGGTCCCATGCATAAATGCGCGGGGGTGCCGGAGCGGTCAACTGAAACTGAAGTTTCAGAGCGTCTGACTCTTCGATTCAGACCAAACGGGACAGGCTTAGGCCGTCTGGTTGGTATCATCAGATGGAAGATACCTGTTGGCTTAGTGCCTACTGGGGTTCAAATCCTCACCCCCGCATTTTCTTTGGATAGTGCTATTCGAGCTTGCGAGAATAGTACGCAGGTTGATAAGGATGAAATCCTTATGTGGTAATCCTCACCCCCGCATTTTTCTTTTCATTTTTATTATTTCTTTCAATGATTAGAAGTTATCTAGTTTTTAGTCGGTAAAATGTTTTAAAAAAACATTCGAAAAATAAAACCAAAATTCATCAAAGAGTAGATTTATTTTCATATTGGGCAGGTTTCTCCTCTTTATAAATGGGCGCCAGATTTTTTGTTATTTTCTTTTTTTTCATCGCCAAGTAATGAATGTCTTATTTTTGAGAATTTTGGGGTTTCAGGGCTCTCAGTGAGATGTCGTCAGCGGCATCGTCGGATTTTTGCGAAAGGTTTATAAATTAAAATTGAGTTAATTCTGAGTAATAGCAATAGTTTTAGTACTACTATTGTTATGATTTGTTGTCTTTACAACACAACATGATAGCCCAAAAAAAAACACAAAACACGGAGGTGTTTAGATAATGAGAGTGAAGAAGGCGATTAAGAGAATTGTTGCCTTAGGCGTAGGAGCAACTATGCTTGGAGCTACAGTTCTCGGTGCAATGGCTGCCTGTGATCTAAGTATGTATCCAGAGCCATTTGTAGTAGACGGTACCTTCGACGGACTTCTGGTTGTAGGAGATAGTTCTACAGCAGCTGATACACTAGGTGTAGCAGATGTATTCGGAAGTCTACAGTTCGCTAACAAGATAGCAACCGGCGATTTAGTTGGTGCAAGTGTAGCGATAAGTGAAGGGTACAAGGTCGAAAGAGCTGGAGACAATTTCAACCTTTGGGATGATGTCCAGGATATCAAGGACACTGCTCTTGATGATGCAGAGCTGCCAAAAGTCTTGAAGGAAGGAACATATGACGACAGCGAAGGTAAGACCGACAACGAAGAAACATATACCCAGCAGTTGACATTCTACGATGCAACCACTAGGTATATATACGACAAAGATGATGATGGAGACGAGCTAGCTGGTCCTTATCTAAGATTAGATAAAGGTGAGGATATCTATGAGTATGAGCTGGAGTTTGATGATCCAATCGAGTTTGATGACGATACAACATACTCCCTAGCAGACGACTTAGAATCTACAAAGCTAGAAATAATGGGCCAAATCTATACAATAACAGATGCAGATTTCACTGCAGGAGAAGTTCTAGACAAGTTGACCTTGCTTGCTGGTGAGACAGTTGTCTGGCTAACAGAAGGCGACAAGATCACAAAAATGCTTAACGGTGTTGAGCACGAGATCTTTGTTGTAGACGTTTCAGAGAACGAAGATGCATGCGGAGTTAGTGTAGATGGTCAAGTTGTATGGATTGATGCAGATAAGACTGAAACCAT
>JAHWHD010000017.1 GCA_019323525.1 Candidatus Woesearchaeota archaeon | reverse complement strand
TCGAGAGAGAGGTTGTAAGCACATTTGCTCCAAAGAAGTGCAGGCTTACAATTAAAGGAGTTGACGAGCACGCTCTTGAAAATGTTTTCTTCCATGCAAACAGAGCTTCTCAAACACCAATGAAGTTCATAAAGATTGACAGGAACGAGTTCCATATAGAGATTGGTTCTGACTTTAAAAGATGTTCAGACTGTAACTCGTTTGTCTCTCGTTTAAGGACAGCTCTTAACACATCTATTCTTGATAAAAGAACAACTTGCACAATGAAAGAACGAGAGAGAGAGTTCTGTTATGAAGATTACTTTGACTAGTTACTTAAACGTATACTCCCATCCTGGCTGCCATGCTTTCCTTTTTCTCCAGTCATCACCAATAGCTTGCTGCCATGTCTTGCCCATTGTAATCACTTCAATTGCAAGCTGCGGTGCCTGGTGTGCCATGATTGCTACATGCTTCCCATCATAGTTTTGTTTAAGAAAACTTAGAAAGTCCCTTATCCTTGCCTCAACGTCCTTGTAAGATTCTCCATGCGGATAAGGCTGATCAATATAAGTCATGATATCCCAGTCTTTAGGTTTCTGTGTCAAGTCTCCATAATGACACTCCCTCAACCTCTTATCCTGGATAATCTCGCACCTGCCTTCAAAAGCTAGAACAGCAGAGTCATACGCTCTTTTAAGGTCAGAACTGAACACAACATCAAAATTATCAGGTCTCTGCTCTCCTAAAAGTTTTCCCTGCTCAACCCCAACCTCTGCCAATGGAATATCAGCCTGGCCAGTGGCTAGATGTTTCTTGTTATCTTCAGTAGTGCCATGAACAAAGTACGTTATTTTGACTGCCATTTTTGTTTTTTTTTAATTTTGTTTGATTATTTGTTTTAATTTTTTTGTTTTTGTTTATTTTGATATATTTGTTTTTTGCTTTATTTTGTTCTTTTATTATTTTTTTGTTATTTTTAGTCTTTAATATTTGATTTTAATTATTGTTTTGCTATGATTTAATTTATTTATATTATTTTTGTTTTTAATTCAAATAATAATATAGCAATTTTTATATACACAACCACAATAACACCAGTCAGCCCAGTTGTGTTGATGATAGTAGCTGGCTCTGCTGGCAATGACTTTCATTATTAGAACTGGGCTACATCTATTTATTCTCAGGATAGAGCTCCAGTATACCTTCCTCTGTAGCTTTACAGATACCTCTCTCTGTAATCAGCCCAGTAACCAATCTTGCAGGCGTGACATCAAAACCATAATTAACTGCAGTACTTTTCTCTGGACAGAGAAGAACCTTCTTCATCTCTCCGTCACAAAGTCCTTGGATAATCTTTACCTCTTCTGCTCCTCTTGTTTCAATAGGAATCTCTTTAACCCCATCCCTTATTGTCCAGTCAAAACTTGAAGAAGGCAAAGCAACATAGAACGGAACATTGTTATCATTTGCAGCAAGAGCTTTAAGATAAGTGCCTATCTTATTAGCAACATCTCCTTGCCTGGTTGTCCTATCAGTACCTGTGATGACCATATCAACCATGCCGTGCTGCATGAGATGACCTCCAGTATTATCGACTATAACAGTATGCGGGACACCATGCTCACCAAGCTCCCATGCAGTCATCCTCGCACCCTGGTTTCTAGGACGAGTCTCATCTACATATACATGAACCTTTATACCTTTATCAAAAGCAGCATATATGGGGGCTGTCGCACTACCATAATCAACAAAAGCCATCCATCCTGCATTGCAATGTGTAAGGATATTTACAACTTCGCCATTCTTGCTTTTGCTAATCTCTTCGATAATCTTCACACCATGTTCTCCTAATCTTCTACAATATTCAGCATCTTCGTCAGCAATCTTATTAGCAGTATCGAATGCAATCTTAACCTTTTCTTCAGGAGTGTTACCTGCTTTGATTGCTTCCAACTGTCTATTAACACCCCATGCAAGGTTCACAGCTGTAGGCCTTGTAGCTTTCAACTTTTCTCCAGCTTGCTTAAGAAAGTCTTCATCCGTCGACTCTAGAGCAGCAAGGTACATCCCATAACCAGCGGCAGCGCCAATCAAACCAGCTCCTCTTAGATGCATATCCTTGATAGCGCGAGCCATCTCATCAACATTAGTTATATCCTCAATAACAAACCTATGCGGCAACGGCCTTTGATCAATTATCTGGACTACTTTAGAATCACGTTCTTTAACCCATATAGTCCTGTAATGTTTTCCTTGAACATTCATATAGTATCACCCAGAATGATTGATTAACCAATGACTTATAAGTATTTATATTACACAACAGTAATCTTTATAAACACCCACCT
>JAHWHD010000078.1 GCA_019323525.1 Candidatus Woesearchaeota archaeon | reverse complement strand
TATTTTTCCCACCATCCGATAATCACTAAAAGTATTTAAATCATCGATTTTCTTATTTTGCTATGGACGCAGCAATAGAACGAGAAAACCCACAAAACAGCGACGATAAATACGAGCTCTTCAAACAGTCGCTTGAACGCGCTGTAACCTTCTTTAAATCATTAGACAAAAAGCAGCCTGTACGCCTTGTTTCTCATCTGGACGCAGACGGTATCTGCGCTGCATCCATCATGGTAAAGCTTCTTAACCTTGAGAACATGCGCTACTCAATCTCGATCGTTACCCAGCTCCAGAACAACATTGTTGAAGAACTAAGACATGAAGAGTACAAGAACTATATCTTTACAGACCTTGGCTCTGGCCAGCTTTCTAATATTAAACAAAAACTATCTGACAGGAACATCCTGATACTTGACCATCACGAACCAGAAGAAGTTGAAGACCTTCCTGATAACATAATACATATCAACCCGCACATTCAGGGAATTGACGGCTCCCTTGAAATCTCTGGCTCAGGAGTTGTCTATCTTTTCTCAAAAGCTCTCACAGGAAAGACAGACCTTGCGCATATAGCTGTTATAGGCGCTATAGGCGATGTCCAGGAAAAAAAAGGTTTCCAGTACCTTAACAACGAGATACTGCATGAAGCTATTGCGAATGAGAAGATCAAGGTCATCAATGGGTTACGCTTGTTCGGCTGCCAGACAAAACCATTGCACAAGGTTCTGGAGTACAGTACAGACCCTTTTATTCCGGGGGTTACTGGTTCAGAATCTGGCGCAATCCAGTTTTTGCACGATATCGGTATAAAACCAAAGACAGAATCAGGCTGGAAAAAGCTGGTACATCTTGATGACGAGGACCTTAAGAAACTTGTCACAGGCATAGTGATGAAACGTATTGACGAAGTAAATCCAGAAGATGTACTCGGCCCTGTATACATTTTAAAAGACGAGGAAAATGAAAGTCCAACAAGGGATGCAAAAGAATTTTCAACCTTACTAAACGCCTGCGGACGTTTGAACAAAGCGTCATTAGGCATAGGCACTTGTCTTGGTGATGAAAAGATCAAGAAAAAAGCAATCCAGGGCTTGCAGGACTATAAACGCGAACTTGTAAACGCTTTAAGATGGTACGAAAACAACAAAGATTCTGAGTTTGTTATAAACGGGCAAGGCTTTATTATCATCAATGCCCAGGACAACATACTTCCTACGATTGTAGGCACATTAGCTTCTATACTTTCAAAATCAAACAATATCAAGGAAAACACATATCTCATGTCACTCGCTCAGTTGATCGACAACACTACTAAGGTTTCTCTAAGAGTGGCTGGCTTAAAACCTAGCACTGACATTGACCTGCGCTCTATTATCAAAGAGATAGTTGACATTGTAGGAGGCGAAGCAGGCGGCCACCAGTTCGCAGCAGGCGCTGTTATACCGACTGAGAAAGAGGATGAGTTTATCAAGGTAGCTAAAGATGTTCTTGAGAAAAAGTGTTTAGAGGAAGCTGTTCTATAGCAACATTTATAAATTCGAACCCACATAATTTCTAAAATGCACTACAAAACCAAATCATTAGTAACCATAATCGTTGCTGTTGTTATAATGGTAGGTCTTGGTTTTACACTGAACAGTTTCAGGAATTCTCAGGTAACAGGCGCTGCAGTTGCAGATGAATGTCATATTGCATGCAGAGCGCCTATAGACTGTTTTGATGGAGATAAATGCACTGAAGACGTTTGCGTCCTGCCATACGACTGCAATTCGTACTGCGAAAATCCAAGAATACCTGGTTGCAGTTAAGTTTAACTTATTAGGTGTTTAGATGAAAGAGATAACATTAGACGAGTCAGTGGGAGCTGCGTGGGAAGCAATGCGTGCCTGGGTGAATTCTAAGATTCCTTACAACCCTTTCAAGGAACTCTTGAAAGAGGTAAAAAGTTACTGGACACGTTCTCGTTTCTCAAGAAAGTCTAAGTTCTATAGGATGCTCACCCATTTACATACTGACTTTTCTTATGATGCAAGAGGTTCAATAAAGGATGTGCTTGATAACTCTATTGCTACAGACACAGACGTCGTTGCAGTAACTGATCATGAGAATGACGATTTCTACATGACATTAAAGATAGACCCTCCTGAAGACGTGATGGCAGACTACCATCTTGAATGTAAAGGAGACCCTCTGATAACCCTTACCCATAAAAAGTCAGGTAAACAAGTTCATGTTATACGCGCTATGGAATGTCTAGTGACAGACGACCCTGGGCTAGAGAACGCAGAAGTCATAACTATAGGCCATAAATCTGATATCAAACCTAAAGCTTCATTAGGAGAACTTATAACACAGGCAAAGGAGCAGGGAGCTATAAGTGTTGCAGCTCACCCTTTCTTTTACAAAGCTATGGACCGTGTGATGCTGACAAAAGCCCTTTACTTGGGTATCGATGGTGTTGAGGCTTTCCACGCACCACAGGTTCGCTGTCTTAACTATGGCAACAGGACAATGAAAGCTTTCCTTAGAGAATGGCGCTGGAAACAGTTCAAGAAACCTTTTAGATATATCCAGGCAATAAACCGTACAAGGCAGAAGTACGGTTTAGCAGGTGTTAAGAGGTTCATAACCCTTTACAAACGTCTAAAGAAATCAGACCTTTACGTAAGACCTTATAAGTCAATCATGCAGTTCTCTGCAGACGACTCCCATAACTCAGACAATCTTGACACTTTCAATCTTGCAGGAATCCTTATTCCCAAGAACAAGATAGATTTTTCCTCTGGCGAATCTTTCATGCAAACTTTCAGGGAAGTGATGCAGAAACGAAAATACAAGCAGTACAGAAAATACTATCCACTCACAACATTCTTAAAGGACCTGGCATGCCAGGTTCTAAAGCCAGTGCATGAATATGTAACCTCTTGAAACTTTATTCTATAGTATAATAATGTTTTTAAAACAACCTATAAGTAAAGCCTTGGAATGTTTAGAAAGAAACGTAATATAACAGCGATTGGCTCTATGTGCAGCTTTGACGTAGAGAAAGATGATAAAGCTACAGTTGATGATGGTAATATAAAGAAAGGCGCTGGAGATATGATCAAAGCTCTGGCAAGAGGCGAAGACCCTGCAACTATAAGCTGCGTCATAAGGCGTTACCATGACTTTGAGTTTAATGGAGACAAGGTAGACTTGCTTAAGCACATGACTCCTGTTTATGATGGTGTTCCTGCTTGCCTTATGGCATTCCTCGCAAATGCCCATACATCAATGGAACGCGATGCTATTGTAGGTCCTTATGAGTTCATGAAAGACTGCCGCAATCTTCTTGAAGATGTCCTTGGCCCTAGCTTTAGAATACAGGAAAGAGTTGTGCCAGTTAATGAAGGAAATCCTCACGAACT
>JAHWHD010000077.1 GCA_019323525.1 Candidatus Woesearchaeota archaeon | reverse complement strand
TCCTAGGGATAGCTATCTGTTTTGGTGTGAAGTATGCTGTCACAGGATCGCATTTCCAAGGTTCTGTAATATGTTTTGAGTGAAGCGAGAACGGAAACCTGTCGTCGCGCATAAACAAAGGATCTCCGATAAACGAGATGTCAGCTGAGATTGTTATCGGGATTCTGTCGTCAGGAGTGTAGTCTCCGAACACTATAGGTGTCTCGTTACCGAAGCCAGGAGCTCTTGCCTTGGCTTCGTGGAATATCAGTTCTGCAAGTTTGCCCCAGCCTTCGTTTGCCCAGGCTTCGTCGTCTGTTACAACCCTGTTACGTTTTTCAGTAAGGTTATGGTTTTTTCCGCGCTCGCTGTCTGAAACATGGCCAATGCTCTGCAGGGCAATATAACCTTCAGTCATTCTGCCGTCTTGGTAGAATTTAGGTACCTTGAACCCTATCTGGTAACCGTTTGCAGTTGCAAGTACCATCAGTTGTTTAGTGTTAAGGCCGAGGTCGTGGTAAACGCTTAGGACTGACCATAAGAATGGGTCAAGGTCCTGGAAAGTGCCGACCATGTCCCTGTAGTTAAGGCCTCTGTCATGGAACGAACATCTTTCAAAATCAAGTAGACAGACCAAGTTCTTTTCGTCAGCCCTTGACCTGAAAACGTCTGCATGAGAGTCAAGAGCTTTACCAAGCTGCCATTTACGAAGTGATTCGTATTTAGTAGGAACCTCTGTACCGTAACGTACAATGTAATCAGCCGACATGTTAGATGCTGCCTCTGCAAGGTTACCTGATTCTTTAAGGTCACCGTAAGCTTCAGGATAGCCTATGTCCAGGTTGCTAGTAATCCAAAGAGGGACGCCTCCGTACTCAAGCATACGCTTGATAACTTCAGGATGTCTATAATAATCGTGTTCGTTCTGCGGCATATTGTTAACAGCAACAGGTTTATTTATAATAATTTATGTACTGCAGATATAAGGTTTATATATTAACTGAAATCTCGAAATTTACCCTTAAGTCAAATGAAAAGAGTAACTCTTCAAGGTCAGGGGGTAAAGGGTCTGACATTATATCGCGGACAGTTCTAGGCATAGGAGGTCTGAATACTGATTTTCTAGTTACAGTGCGCTCGGTCCTTTTTGGCATATGCCTAAGTATCCTGTCATGTTCAGGCGATGGTTTTACATATTCCTTGAGTTTGTTTGACCTCGAAGGATGGCGAAGCCTGGCGATTGCTTTTGCCTCGATCTGCCTAATACGTTCACGCGTAACACCAAACTTTGCACCTACCTGCTCAAGTGTTTCTGGGTCTTTATTGTTAAGGCCGAAACGTAGCTCAATAATCTTTTTTTCTCTTGTGGACAGTGTTCCAAGAACATCTCGAATGTCTTGTCTAAGACTGGACCTGTAAACCTCTTCATTTACCTGGTCTATACCGTCATCCACAAAGTCTAAGATTGTAGAGTGTTCAGCTGTATCGTGTCCGATAGGAGTCTCAAGGCTTATCTTGTCCTGTGCGGCTTTTAGCGTCTCTATCACCCTTTTTTCAGGAATGCCGAGGTCAGCAGCGATTTCATAATTAGCAGGGTCTCTTCCGAGTTTATCCCTTAGAGCGCGAATTGTCCTTCTTACCCTGTTAATCTCTTCTACCTTGTGCACAGGGATACGGATTGTACGGGCCTGGTCAGCCAGCGCTCTTGTGATTCCTTGCCTGACCCACCACATTGCGTATGTCGAGAACTTAAACCCTTTCTGGTACTTGAACTTTTCAGCTGCGCGCATCAGACCAGAGTTACCTTCCTGGATAAGGTCTAGAAGTGACAGGCCCCTGTTAGTGTAACGCCTTGCAACATAAACCACTAACCTTAGGTGCGAAGCTATAAGTGCGTCCCTGGCTGCGATATCGCCAAGTTTCATTCTCTTGGCAAGCTGTATCTGATCTTCACGTCCGAGGTTTGCGTACCTGCCGATCTCTTTAAGATAAGCCTTAACATCGTCGCTAAAAAATTCAAGATTGCCTTTTTCAAGAGACGAGTCTTCCATTTCAGCTTCAATAGAAGGCTGTTGTATGTAGAAGCTTAGCAATTCGTTAATATGTTCGATGCTTAAGAACACTGTATCGTTTACTGTCTGCAAGTATTTTGTTTCAAGGGCCTCTATAGGGATGTTAAGATCTTCAGTTGATTTTGAAAGTGCGTCAAGTGTTATACCAGTCACTTTAAGATCATCAGGGTGCAATTTTCCTGCTTTGATCGCGTCTGCCTGGAGAGAGGCGTTAAGGTATTGGGTGTCGTCGTCTGATCTGCTAACAGTACTGTCCCTTAAATAAGACATGAATTTCTGTCCTGCTGGCAGGTCTCTTAGTACATGCTCAGGAGTCCATCCTAGAGGGTCAGCCTTTTTTAGAAAAGAAATGTATTTCTTGTTGTAACTCATTTTCTTGCTCTAGCATAACAGAACAGGTTAACTTCTACAATCTCTGTACCGCCCTTGGTATCTTGCATATTTTTCATGTTATACTTGAACTTTGCAGAATCTTTATCATAATCTTCTATTGTCTCTTTGATCATTCTTCCAACACCTAGCTTGTCGCCAAGTACTTCGCCTAGATGTGTTTTTTGCATGTGAACTGGCCTCTGGAGTGCAAGGTTAGCGAGCCAGCCAGGGATTCTCTTGCCATAGGGTATTCCTGTCTTCAAGAGCTGGCCATTCAACTCTTTCCCTGTCACGTTAAGAATCTTGCACGCGTCCTGCTGTGTGTAGGTATCAAGAGGGTCTAGGCATGTCCTGCCAAGACATTCCTCTACAGACGCTGGAGTGTCTTGCGCAAGTCTTAAGGCTGTCTGTACTGTGAATCCTGCAAACTTTGGTTTGCCGCGTACATCTATCTTGTACCTGTTCAGAAGACGGTCAACACCAGAAATGTTCCTTGCCTGTTTCAGGATGTTCCTTAGCTGGGCTGAGCCCATACGAGTCATGCCTCTTAACATTTTATGAGAGTAATGGCAATATGAATTGATTGTGAATTCAAGTGGAGTTTCAGCTGCAGGCGGGCTGTCGAACTCAAAAGCAAAAAGGTCGTCAAGGTCTTTTTCCCTGCGCGCAGAGAGATCGTTAACTTTAATCTTGTGTTCGTCCAGTCGTGCGCAAAGCTCGCGTGCTTCATCTGAGTCAAATTTGCTTAGCTTAGCGAACCTGCCTCCAAAATGGTATGGCTTTAAACCGCGTTTCATTGTATAGTCTTTGACATAAATAAAACCAGGAGGAAGTTCTGAATTAGTTCCTTGGCTTGGTATTGATGCTTTGCCTTCAAGGTCATCAGCACGTTTTTTGGCAGGGTTTGATTGTTTGTTTGGTGGTCTTCCCACTTTGGCATTGGTTTTCCTTTTTGGAGCAGTTGCAGGTTTAAGTGGTCCTGTCATCTCAATAAGTTCGTCAAGGTCTGAGACGAGGTATTCTCGGCCTGCCTTTCCTTTCTCAGAGTTGTCAATGATACGTTGATACAGTGCTTGTTTTTCTGCATTATTAGTACGTTTTAGCCATGTAAGCCTGTTATGCAGGTGATATGGTAGGCTTCCTTTTGAAACTGCATATTGTGTTGCGCCCATATGTGGTTTATCTTCTGTTGAGCTAGTTTCAACATCAGCCTTAGGTTCTACTTTTTGCTCTGGTTCTTCTGGTTGTGACGGCGTATCATCGCCAACCTCACCTTCATCATCAGTTATAAAAGAGCCAAAGTATTTTACTACAGTGTCAATTGGCCAAAAGTGTTTATGACTTTGTTTTATCTTTACTGATTCAAGTTCTTTCATTGCTTCGAACTGTAGATTATTGAACGTTTTGTCAACCCAGCCAAGGCTTTTCTTGTACGCTTCTGCAATGTCATCTCTTGACCAGTAACCATCAGGAGATTCTGATTCCTGCTTAGGTTCTTTTTTATGTTCATGTCCTGGAGAAACTTTATCAGAAATTTCAGTTTTAGAATCTTCAACAATCTGTCGAACTGGTTTTTTGAGAAGTTCTGTTACTTCCTCTAGTTGAGCAGCGATCTTAGGCAGGAGCATAATACTCTTTAGAAACCTTAGAACAGAATCGCCTTTAAAGGAGGCTTCTACCTTTACCTCGTCATCTGAGGATCTGTAAATGTCAAGTTTCATGTCCAGGTCTTTCATCTATTGTTATTGCATAGGCAATTCTTTTTAAAGAATTGTTGTGATTAAATATAATGCATATATATAATAAGTTGTATAATATATTTACTAGAATATATTTGTTTATAAGTAAGATGGTTTTTGGTTTGGTAAAAGAGGTAGGAAATGGGTCCAAGAGAGTATAATAGAGCTGTAGCAGAAAATCTTCTACAAGGTTTTGAGGGTGCTAATTGGGCAGGTGTTGTGAGCTTAGAGTCAACTAATGAGCTTCGCCTTAGTACTCATGGTAATAGGTTGCCTTTTGGTTTTGTTGATATTAAGGATCTAGCGCATCATGCTTTTGATTTTGGTTCTGAGACATATTATCCTGTACCTGGTGCAGGGTGTGAAGAGATTCTGTTTCCATATGATTATGAGATATTTCTAGAGGGCAATCCTACAAGACTATATGGAGATGTGGGAAGCCAGTGGCACTATTTCCAAAAGTATGTCTTTCCAGTCACTATGCATCTTAAAGAACGTCTTGACACTTTTGATGTTCCAAGGGTATTTGATTTTACACCATCAGGCGGGCATGCACTTTTCAAGGTTAAAAGGGGTACTCTTGGATGGGAAGCTGTAAAGTCTATAGGTTGTGTTGGTCTTGAACAGATGGTGATGTATTCTTGGACAGATGAAACTGGCAGGAATATAAGGAGAAGAGAGCCAGTTGATCTTGAGGCAGCTCTTGTCTTTAATGGTCTGACAAGGCTTGCAGAGTTTTTATCTCTGGATGTGATCAAGAACGGTTACAGGATAATTCCGTGGGATAAGGAGGGTAGAGAAGAGGAGTTAAGGATCACGCTTTGCGATGCAGGCGAAAAGCTAGTAAATCTTGATGTTTCATGGGGGTCTTATCCTGCCAATATCAGATTTATGAGGGCTGCGTGCGGTCTCCACAACAAAGTGCAGATGATGGCAGATGCTAAGTTTGAGTATTATGATACTAATGTGAGATTAAATTCTTTTGACCTTTATGGAAAGAATACACTTCTTAAGACACTTGAAGCGATGTGGGACCTAAAAAAAGGTGCTGAACATAATAATAGGTTCCCTGGATATATACCTTATGCTAACGAGGGTCTGGCAATGCTGGTAGATGCGTATAAGCAGTCTGGGCTTTATCTTTTGCATCAGTGGTTTGATGGTATGCCTGACCTGGCAAAAGATGAGGCAAGGTCGAGGGCATTAAACGACCCTAGGCTGAGCCTGGCTACCAAACATATGGTGATGTATCCGAGGGATAGGATGATCACACCGATAGACCTTAGAAAACATGTAGCTGATTACATAAGAAATATCTGGCATCCCAAGCATGTAAGCAATGTGTTAAAGGATTGTTATGATGATGCTAGACATAACTGGACATTTGATTTTGTGGAGAATCCTTCAGAGACACATTCAAGGTTCTGGGCAAGGATTTATACATCAAGATATTTCTTAGACAATCCTGAGCATTGGCAAAGGTTGTGCGATGCTAAAGGCTGGGGAGATATCGAACTAGTCTAGAACT
The DNA here is from genome assembly GCA_019323525.1 of Candidatus Woesearchaeota archaeon. Classification (GTDB taxonomy): domain Archaea; phylum Nanobdellota; class Nanobdellia; order Woesearchaeales; family JAHWHD01; genus JAHWHD01. The sequence goes on along the minus strand of JAHWHD010000077.1, from coordinate 297 downwards.
TTCTTCAATTACATTTATAAACATTAAAACAATAAACTCTCTTATGCTCCATTACAAACGGTACAAACTAGGAAACTATTACTTCTCTAACATCGAGCTTAGGGATTTAGTAAAATCTCTTGTTGCTATCAGCGCTACTTTTGCGATAGCGTTCACAGGAGGTGCAATCCTAAGTCCTGGGTTTTTGGTCGCGTTTGCTTTGTCAATAGTTGTTGTAGGTATCGGCTTTATATTCCATGAACTTGCACATAAGGTACTTGCGCAGCGTTATGGGTGCCAGGCTGAGTTTCGTAGTTT
>JAHWHD010000076.1 GCA_019323525.1 Candidatus Woesearchaeota archaeon | reverse complement strand
CTGATTGGAAGCAAGTTGGCCATTCCAATACCCGCACTTAAAAGTCCAAGTATACGCAAGAAGTTCAAAAGATAATACCATATCCAAGGAAGTTTAGCACCCCATTTCCCAGTTACTTCTTTCTTCAAATCCTGGTATATATTTACGCCTATGATACTAATAGAATCGTTTTTCGGATGCGGTTGTGTTGTTAAGCTATAATCGCGCTTTTCTGTAGTTATTATAAGCTTATCTCCAGGTTTTGTAGAATCTATCGCTGCAGTAAAATTCTGTGTTGTATAAATATCAACACCATTAACTTTTGTAATAATGTCTCCTTCTCGTAACCCTGCGTCATAAGCAGGCATATCTTTAGAAACATCATAAATCTTTAATCTATTCATGTCAAGAGCATTTACCCAGATAGGCGCTACAACAAATGATAGTAAGAGCAGAGCCACTAGAGCAAGTATTATGTTTGACCATGAACCAGCTGCAAACATGGCAAGCTGCTTTTTCTTAGATATGTTTGCAAGTTGTTTTTCATCAGGCTCAACAAACGCACCTATCAAAGGCCCGAAAAACACTATACCTGAATTTTTAACAGCGACTTTAAACCGTTTTGCAACAATACCATGCGAAAACTCGTGCACAGCAGCGATTATAAAGATTGATATTATACCTGACCAGAAGGGTATGAATATTGGACTTCCTGGGATAGGCACCCCTGGTAAAACAATCGAGACACCTGCCGCAGTATCTGGCACAGCCAATAACTTATACATGTTATCAATTAGAAACCACGCGATAAAGACCATTCCAGCAAAACCTACTGCAACACCAATATAGCCCATGACTTTTACAAAACCTGGAAACTTTTTGGCAAACCTATCCATTAACTTAATGCCAAACTTTGTCCTATACAAAGCAATGAACTTAGCCTCAAAATCAAACTTATCCTTAAACTTTATGATGATGAAAACAATTATAGAATAAAAAGCAATAGCTGTGATTAAGTTCAGACTTACCATAATTACCTCTTTTTTCGAAAAAATTTACTTCTTACGCTTAGTGCGCAATGTCTTTGAACCGCACTTCCTGCAGCTGATTTTTCCCTGGATAACACTCATATTATTAGCTCTAATCTTACTCTTGCATTTCCTGCATACAAAGATGTTCTGGAACAACCTTTTGTTTGCCTCTTCAAACTTAGCCATTTTTATTCACTCTTTACCTGTTTGATTACCCTTTGATCAAGTATTACCCAGTACAAGACATTTGCGCCCTCTACAATCTCTCCTTCAAGTTCTTCAGGAATCTCAAGGTCAAATGTCTCATAGGTCTCAGAGTCCATCACATTAACCATCTTTCCTGAGATTGAGAGTACCTGCGCAGTCCTCTTGTCTATGATAGGAGTATCAATATGATCATGTCCTGGCATTACAACAGCGCGCTTTTTATCATCAAGCAACCCTACTGCCTCTAACCTTACCTTTGCATGACCGTGCTTACCTGGCCTTGAAACCTGTATACTAGTAACCCTGCAAGCAACTTCATCGATTATGACATAATTCCCCTTTTGTAATGAGCCAACACTCACTGATTTCTTTTCTCCCATCATCTAAACATCACCCTTTTACAATATTTAAGATAAACAAGACCATTTATAAAGATTTCTAACCAATAGCCCTTCTTACGTCTGTAACTTCAGCAGATTGGACACCTTCAATCTCAGTTATTTTATCAGCTACAGCATCAGGACTTCCCTTTGCTTCATCTACAACAAATATGATATTTAAAGCCTTTAAACCAAAAGCAATAGGTTCAATCTCAATCTTATTCTCAGTATCTCCTGCATAACCCTTAATAAGTTCCAGAGCTTTTACCTGCACTTCCTCTAGATTAACCTCAGGAGTCTCTGGCATGATTTTTATAGTTACAATTGCTGTTCCCATGAATTCACAAGAAAAAGAAGCTGTTTATAAAGATTTCGAATATATTTAAAAAAGAAAATAAAAAAATTTAGTTAATCCTTAGAATTTCCACAGCGACCTCACCATTAAACCAGGTCAGATGATACTCGGTTGTGAAACCTTCAGGTTCTTGTACAAATACGCTCCACTCTTTGAAAGGGAATAGGTTAGGTCCTAGGATATTCATAACCCTGCCCTCTGCTGTATAAAGCCTATCCATATAACCATTGACAGTTAAATTCACAGTTCCTAATACATCATCTACTTCAACAACCTCTAATACACCGGTTAGAGATCCTGCTGCACCAGGTTTAAGGTCATCATAGACAAGCATTTTACTCAGTTCTTGGAGGTCAACCCCATCTATTCCAATATTTCTAATCTCAAACAAACGAGTCTCACTAGTTACAGGATCAGAAACAACAAAATACTCTCCTTCTCTTGCCAAGAACTTGTTAGACGTTCCCTCGTATACATGCATCAGATCGCCAGTACCATCTCCATACGCAGTAAACGCTTGTCCATCTCCAGTCAAGATAATAAAGTTAACTGTTCCTCCAACAAGGTTAGCCCTTAACGCGACCTCATCAAAACTTGCAGTAACATCAGGCCTGCAAACCCCACCTATACAACCATTAGGACATGTATAAAGTGTAGGCTCTCCCATACCATCAGCATTACAGAACAATTCTCTCACACTATCACCAACACAGATATCTGAAGATTCAGTTCCAGATAGCAAAGGCCCTGTAATCGTTCCTAATTCATAGAAATCCAATCCAAGATCTGAATCAAGGCATGCTTCTTCAATACACGCTCCATCAACGCAACCGCTTGGACAGGAATACAATAAAGTAGCATCTGCATCAATGTAATGTCCATAGTCATCTGTTCTACAGTACGCCTCTTGGATATAACAATCCGAAGCATCGCAACTATCAACACTGTGCCATGCGCTTGGTCCTCCACCAGAATAGGAATCAGCAACAACACAAGTATCTATTGTTGTCACAGCAGTTTCTCCAATTACGAAATCTACCTGTCCTTTAACATCAGTCACCAATCCGCCGTCTGAATCTGTGCAAGTTGCAGCAGCATAACACTGCAGTATAACTTTGCCTAAAGCAACAACATCAGCCGTGCCCTTGACAACCAATCCGACACGCATATCACTATCGCAGTGCTTCTCTGCATCAAACAATGGCGCTGCGGCTGTTCCAGGAACACTTATCCTAGCAGACTCTCCAGGTTGTAAAACTAATGTTCCTTCCACCAAGCCAAAGTCTTCTCTTAGTAAATAACCAATGTTATCGATTGTAATAGAAACACCATTTCCTGTAAAGATCAATCCATAGTTGTTTAGATCAATTGTAGTATCCAGCATATTAGTGATATCTAGCTCTAATACATCAGTTCCTGGATCAAGTGGCACTTCATACAGTAAACTACCAAATCTTGCTGAAGAAATGCAAATTCCATTCAAGCAACCATTTGGACAGTCAAAGCTAACAGACCTGACATAACCTTCGTCACAATAATACTCCGCTAAAAGACCTGCTTTCTCTCCTTCAGTTATACAGTAATCTAGACCCTCAACAAGCTCAGTAGTGCCCCATGCAGTTCCAGAAGTCGTACCCTGGATGTAATAGTCTATACCTGCATCTTTATCAATGCATTCTAAAAGAACAGGAACCTCTTCCTCTGCTAAACAAATCGCAGAAATACTATCGAGTGTTCCTGTGGTAACAGCTTCTTTGCATCGTAAAGCGTCTTTGACAGCGCTCGATATCGCACGAGCAGCAACTTTAACCTCTTCAGGACCATAACCAGTAACAACTAAAACCCAGTAATCTCCATTTTGGTACAGTCCAAGTCCGCCCTCATTAGCAAAGAAATCTGGATAACCAAACTGGTCGATCAAAACATTCGGCTGCGATGTCCATGCACTCGGCCTACCAACCAAGATCAGGTTCTGGTTGAGATTACTCACTTGCGAAGCAAGTACTGCTGTACCTACTGGTAAACCGATATCCAACCCTATAGCAGCGGCAATATTTGTAGCACCTAAAACCTCATCAGCAGGAGCATCGTCACCTACTACAATCTGACCATCAAATACACCAGTAGTTGTAAACATATTAGGGAAATCAGCAAGCGTATAATCAACAAGACCAGCAGGATACTTGGCAAGATATGCCTCAAGAACTGGAGTAAGGTCCAGAGGCGCCATAACTGCAGGATTCCAACTATAGATATTTAACTGCGTGTCTCCACTAATCCAAACCCATTCCCTGTTCATCCCATCATCATAAACAATTTCTCTCAGATAAACGGTCTGACCAGCAACTGTGACCGGAACATAACTTGGATCAGTAACAAACCAATCTGAGATTTTGCCAATATTAAGGTTAACATCAGCCCACAGACCATCCATAGTGTAGCCCGCATAGAAATACTCTCCACCTTCCCAATAATAACCATTGGCATTGTTGAACACAAAACCATCTATGTCATTAAGTATAAGCACATTAAACTTCTCAGGCCCTACAACTGCAAACTCTGAAGTATCAACTTCAAAATTTTCAAGACTTCCTGAATTAACGAACTTAAAAGTATACCTTCCGAATTCAGATGTAGTATACTGCGCTCCATAAGAAACATGGCAAGCATAATAAGACTCAGTATCATAAGTATAAAGTTCGCAGTTGTCAGTGCCACTCTGCTCAAGAGGAATGTCCATAGTAGCACCCGAAGGCGTAACCAAACTAATGCTAGGAGCAACTACTTGGCCAAGTATATTCTGAGGAGCATAAACATGCGCATATAAATCAACAATCTCCCCTTGTAGATAATACCTATTATTAGGCGATAACGAGATTTTTCCTGTTGTCAGAACACTCGGCTCAACTGGCTCAGGAGGAAGCTCAGATCTTGTGATTATAAATGATTGCAGCATCCATTGGTTACCAGTACCTCCAGGATAATTATATCCACATCTCCATACATTGTCATACATCTTACAAGAATAAGCAACAATATAGTTCTCCCCATCATACAAGTCAAGAGGGTTCAAACTTAAAGTGGTGCTTGCAGAATCCTTGATCCAGTTACTTCCTGCATATGTTGACTGGTCAAATTCATACTTTCTCCATCCAGCTTTAGTATAATAATATCCAACCTTGTAAACAAAACCACCCTCGTGATTTACTTTTACGCCAAGGTCAAAGTTTGAAAGGTCAAACTGAAGATCTAAAAGGTAATCGCTCAAAAAAAAGATCTGCAGATCATTATCGTATACATCAACAGGCGGCGCATAACCTTCATAAATCTGTGTCGCCTTTCCTGTTGGCGCTCCTGGAGAACCAGGCTCTGGCGGCAAGTTTGAAGCACACCCTGACATGATAAACACAGAAATCATCATTATTGCAAACAAGATCATAACATTCTTTTTCATACGAATCACCTTTTTTTTGATTTTTTGAATATTTTCTTTACTCTTTGTCTTTCCTTCTTTATAACTGTTTCTATCTTTTTCTCCTCTTTTCTAAAGAACCACTTTTCTTTTCTGTAAAGCTCTAACAGCAAAATAAAGACAAGTATAGCTACAGCAACAAAGATTATTAAGTACTGGTTTGTCACACAGACACCTGATGAGAAAAGCTTCTTTGAAACCTCGCTTTCCACAAACCCAGCCAGAAGCAAAAAACCAATAGACAAGCCCAAGAATATCAATGAATCCTTAAAGACCTTATCAAACCTTTTAGATGCAATTACCTCTTTGCTTATTGCTTTTGAAAGAACTCCTCCAGCAATTGCAGCAAAAAAATAAGAGATTACCTCTGGCACCATATGAAAAAACATAATCCCAAGATTGCATACTACAAACGATGCTGAATGAAATATATTAGTAAGAGGCAGGTTTTGCCTTATTACACTGGCTAATGCTGAGGCAAATATCGCTGCATTAAGTATTATTATAAACAATGCACCGGAATTATAAAATAAGCTTAAGAAAAATGCGATTGCAAGCACAAGCAGATTATTTCTTAGTATTACTTTATATCCAGAATCAACACTTGGCGGAGGCGGAAGATTCCTCTGCTGCACAACATCTACTTGCGGAGCTCCACCGTAAAGCTGTTGCTCTGAAAATACCAATCCAGGAGCAAATATCGCAATCAATAAGAAAGTTATGAACAAGCCTAAGAAAAAATAAAGATAAAAATCTACAATAGGCTCATGGTCTTTAAAGAAACGGACTTTTTTCTTAGTCTCCCTCCGTTCCTCAATCATGATCAATTTATTGACTATTGGCAATGCGATTATTACAGTGAACAAAATCATAGTTATACTTATTAGATGCCTTGTACCCGAATAATGGAACAACACATAAGAAGCTAGTAAAGCAAGCAAAGGAAAACCAAGTCCAAGAAAAAAAGAGTACCTTGTTCTTCTTAAAAGCCAGCGTCCTTCAAAAAATCGTTCAAACATTCTCTATCTCGTCAAAAACAGATTTAATCTCTTTTTTATTGTAACCTGACTTTTTCATAATCTTAGTTATGCTTTGTTTAGTAACGCCTTGATTCAGATATTTCACTATAACATCTTTCAAAGAAGAAGATTTTTTAGCTGAAGTAGTTGTTTTAGTTTCTTTAAGATGTTCTTGAACCGGGATTTTAAGTTTACTTCTAAAATAAAATGCAAGTATGGCAACCAAGACCAGAATAGCAATATTAAAAATATATAATGGAAGCAAGTTTTGCTTTTCAGGAGAGGCTGTCGATAAGTAAACAATCTCATTCTCAAGCCCAGAAATCTTTGAATTAAGGTTAGCTATCTGCGAATTAAGCGAATTCATTGTATTTTGCATTTCTACAACCTGTTGTGAAGCCTGAGCTGATGTTGTAGTCGTTGTCGTGGTCGTAGGCGTGGTTGCAGGAACTTCTGGTTGATATATGATAGGAGTAGTTAATCTTGTGCCGCCTGATGAAGTAGTCGAAGTCTGAGATTCCTGATCAGTTGTATCAGTATCTGAAGGCGGAACAGAATCCTGGTCACCTGTTGTAGGCGGAGGAGGAGGCGGAGGCAACAACCCGTCAGCTGAATCATCGCCAGTAGAACCAGGTGTTGGCGGTGGCGGAGGGGGCTGCGCCAGTGCAAAAGATATTATAACAATTATACAAAATACGAAAATAAAAGTTTTTTTCATTCTATACCTCTTTTTAAAACAAAATTAAGAAATAAGCATATATAAAAGTTTCTAATTAGGCCCCTCAAATCCGCACTCTGGACACTTATATCTAGCGACAATCTCCCTGCAATGTTTGCATCTTGTGATATCAGCCTTTCCGCATCTTGGACACTTGAAAGTTACTGAACCTACATCATTCGTAACATTCTTTTTGCATGATGAACAAAGTAATCTCTCCATGAAAATCACCCAAATTTCTTGATTTTGGCTTTAGTATTTAAAGTTTTAGTTATTGAAAATAGCCCAAGCCATTTTCAATCCCAAAAACCATAAGATTAATACCATGCCTCTAGGTAGAGGAATAGTGCGGTTTTTGTTATTTATTACTAAGTTAATACAAAAGTATTTAAATGAAACTTTATAAATAAACTCTATGGTACCTATACCTAAACCTCCTAAAGATCTAGATAAACTATTCCAGGAGTTAAAAAGGCCTCCTAAAAAAAAGAAGTTCTTTAGTTTTAAGAAACTAAATCTTAAAAAAGCTGCTAAGCAAGAGAAAAAAGAAGCAAAAAAACCTAAAAAAGTCATAAAACAAAAACCAAAAAAGGCTGTTAAGAAAAATTCAGCCAAGAAAAAGATAGCAAGATCAAAAAAGCATGTAACAAAAAAAAGTGCTATTAAAAAACTCCCTAAACTTGAGCTTCACAAAGCAACACCATCAGAAGAACTCGAGATAATGCTTGATAATATAAAAAATCTTTACAAACAAAAAAAGCTCATTCCTGCTAAAAGAAGCTATAACAAGCTAGTTAAAAGATTCTATAAATTAAAACTCGATATTAAGACAAAGCAAAAATACCACAATAAAATTCTAAACCTTTACCAAGATATTAGGAAGTCTGAATAAAATCAGAAAAATACAGCTATTTCTCTGGTAAAAAAAGAAACATTTAAATAGCCGATTTTTATAATTCTATATATATGTTGCAAAAAAGAGAGGTGGTAGAGACAGATGTAGATAGGTTATTCTCTGTTATTAAAAAGAACCCCAAGTTAACTGTTGAACAGCTCGCTTCTAAACTCAAAGTTCCTTTAGATACGATTAACCTATGGATTGACTTTCTTGAAGAAGAGAAACTTGTGAAGATAGAGTACAAGTTCACAAAAGCTTATGTCAAGCTTATCAAACATCCTGGAGAAAAGAAAGAAGAAGAACTCGAGATGTTACCTGAAGAAAAAAAGAAAGAAACTAAGATTACCAAGAAGGAAAAGAAAATAGTTAAGAAGATTGAAAAGAAAGAGCCGATAAAAGAAAAGCAAAAGGAGGTACTAGAAGCTATTAAGCCAGAAGAGTCGAGAAAGAAAGAAAAGGCACTTCTTAAGGAACTTAAAGAAGTGATGAAAAAGCCGAGTGTTAAAGAACCTAAACCAAGTGTAAAACCAGTTGAAGTCAAGAAACCAAAAAAAGCGTTCTGGTCAGAATTCTTCAAACAAAGGTTCAAATTAAGCAAAAAGCAAAAAGAACTGAAAAAGATAAAACAAGAAATTGCTGATAAGAAAAAAGAACTTTTATCCACGCATGCAGATGTTATAGAAAAAAGAAAGTTACAGTTAAAGATAGATAAACTTCTTCTTGATAAGGACAAACTAGAAGAAAAAATAGTAAGCAGCAAAGAGCTCAAGAAAAGGGAAGGCCTACTTAAAGATAAAGAAGAAGCGCTTAAAGAAGATATTAAGAAATTCAAGCAAGAGAAATCTAAAGTCCAAAAGAAAGCAAAACTGCTTCCTAAGAAAGCTTCAAAGCTTGAACAAAAGACAAAAGCCCTTGCAAAACGCGAAGAAAAGCTGCGAAAGGAATTCGCAAAACTCGAAAAGATAAAAGAAAAGCACAGAATGGAATCTAAACAGGATAAAAAGATTATAGGAAAAAAAGAAAAGATCAAAGCGCGCGAATATGCTTTAAAGAAAAAAGACGAAAAACTCACAATTGCATTAAAGAAGTTTGAAGAAGACAAAAAGAAACTATTACAGAAAGTAAGGATTGCAAAGCCAAGAACGATCATTAAGCAAAAACCAAAGAAAGCTATAAAGAAAAAGAAGAAAGTCACTAAGAAAAAAGTAAAAAAGATAAAGAACAAACTAGCCAAGAAGAGACTAAAAAAGCGACCTTTGGAAAGGCCATTAAGAGGCCTATCAGATAAACAAAAGATCATAAGGATGATTAGCAACTGCAGGGCTCTTATCAAAAAGAAAGACCTTAAACAGGCTGGCGCACAAATGAAAGGCATCAGAAAGAAGATAAGAGTATCAAAGATTAACGAGATTGACAAGAATATATTCAGAAAAGAGCTAGTAATCCTTCATGATGATATCAAACTAAAATCTCTTGACCAAAAATGAACTCAATTAAACTGCTAGACGCATACAAAATCAAGGTAAACGACATTAATGTCAGGGTTAATATATTCAAGAAAGCGACAGACTTTGTTCCTACGTATAAAGTGACTGTCACAAGCATAAGCCCTGCAACAAACATAATTCTCCAGAAGATCCGGGATGAGTTCGTAACAGAGATCAAGCTCGGCCATATTAAGTATTCTGAAACTGCAGAAGCAATGACTCTTAGGGAACGTTTTAAGAAGGAGATTGGAGAACTTCTGACGAGGTACTTCCCAAACATTGACGAAGCCAGCCATAAGCTTCTACTGCACTACATAATTCAACAGGACCTTGGCCTTGGCGACGTTGAAACTTTGTTAAAGGACGAAATGCTTGAAGAGATCGTCATTAACAACGCTAACGAACCTGTATGGGTTTATCACATTAAACACGGCTGGCTCAAGACCAATATTGTGATTCCCTCTGAAGACACTATAAGGCATTATGCAACAATGATCGCTAAAGATGTCAGCAAAGAGATAACAGTCTTAAAACCGTTACTCGATGCACACCTAGCAACAGGAGACAGGGTAAACGCAACTTTACAGCCAATTTCCAACTTTGGCAACACAATCACAATCAGAAAGTTCAGGAGAAGACCCTGGAGCATCACTGACTTTATAATAAACAAGTCTTTAAACTATGAAGTCGCAGCTACAGTGTGGCAGGCAGTACAGTTCGAACTCTCGACAATTGTGTCAGGAGGAACTGCTTCTGGTAAGACATCGATGCTTAACGCAGTTGCAAACTTCTTCCCGCCTAACCAGAGAATCATAAGTATTGAGGATACTAGAGAACTGACACTGCCAAAATCACTTCACTGGGTTCCTCTAGAGACAAGGCAGCCAAACCCTGAAGGAAAAGGCGGAGTCACAATGCTTGATCTAGTTGTGAACAGTCTAAGGATGAGACCTGACAGGATAGTTGTTGGAGAGATAAGAAGGAAAAAAGAGGCAGAGGTACTTTTCGAAGCAATGCACACAGGCCATAGCGTATACGGAACAATCCATGCAAACAATGCAAAGGAAACAATAGCGAGATTGACTAACCCTCCTATCGACATCCCCAAAGCAGTCATCCCAGCACTTTCAATGATCCTTGTCCAGAACAGGAACAGGCGTACAGGGTTAAGAAGAACACTTCAGATTGCAGAGATTCTCGAGAACGGAGACTCTAATGTTTTAATACAGCACGATGCGAAAACAGATTCTTTCAGAAAAATTGGCAAGTCCAAGACATTGCTAGATACATTAAACCTCTACACGGGGATGAGTTCACAGGAGATCAGGAAAGACATTCTAGAGAAGATAAAGATATTAAAGGACCTAGTAAAAAACAAGACCACAGACGTTAACGACATTGGGCTTATAATGGCTAATCATTACCAAAAATGAAAAGATTTCTTAAAAGGAAGATTAAAAGAAAAAAAGAACCAAGTCTATTCCTGACTGAGATTGTAAAAAGATACTTCCCAAATCTTAAAAAAAAACTTCTGAAATCCAGGTCAAAGTACGGCCCTGAAGAATACTTCAGACGGGGCATAGTATTCGCTCTTGAAATCGCCCTAGTATTAGCATTTATCCTTGGAATCATTGTCGTTAGAGGAAACCACAACACATTGATTATCCCTGCGGCATTTGCTGCGATATTCATATTCTTCGTTTGGTTTTATTACAGAATACCCGATATCACCACGCTAAGGATTAAACGCGAAGTAGACAGGCAACTGTTATATTTGGCAAGACACATTTTGATTGCATTGGACTCTGGCGAGACATTAGTTAATACAATGTCAAAGGTCGCAACAGCATCATACGGCCAAGCAGGAATTATGTTTGAAGAGATTGTCGATGATATCAAAGTTGGAACTCCTCTTGAAACATCTATCCAGAAAGCAATTGACAGAAGTCCATCAGAAAACCTAAGCAAAGTGCTCTTAGAGATCCAGAACGCTTTAAGGATAGGAACAGACATCTCATCTGCAATCGAACGGTTTATCAAAGAGCTCACTGAAGAAGGAAGCATCAATATAAAGAGGTACAGTAAAAAGATGAACTCCCTTACACTATTTTACCTAGTGGTCGGAGTTGTGATGCCATCTATAGGTATTGCAATGGCAACAATAATGTCAAGCATGATAAATCTCCAGATTGGGTTCAGGGATTTACTGATAATAATCTTCTTTTTAACAATACTACAGGCAATGTTCCTGTCGATATATAAAACACTTAGAAGGTCGGTAATAGTATGAGATTCGAAAAAGCTTTGGAAAGTATTGGCAGGTTTGTGGTGCCGAATTACCTAGAGCTAAAAGTCTCCTCGTTTTTCGAAAAAAGAGGCATATACAAGACACCTTTTAAGAAGATAGGGCTTCTCACAATAATTGCAATAGTAGCATCTGCTATAGCAGACATACTAATATCTGTCAGGTTCTCATCCTATTTTGGGCTCATACATCACCCAATAAAGACCATAGCACTACTGGCCGCATCACTTGGCATAACATTCTTTGCATACGTCCAGTATTATAATGTTATAAACTACAGGCGTACAACAGAGATAGAAAAAGTACTTCCAGATTACCTTAGTATAGTATCGAGCAACCTAGAATCAGGGATGACGATTAACAATGCCCTATGGGAAGCCGCAACACCAGAGTTCGGAATACTAGCTAACGAGATAAAACTCGCAGCAAAACAGGTTACAACAGGCAAAGACCTTGCTGAAACTTTAACGCTGTTCAGCAAGAAATACGACTCACTTATCCTTAATAGAGCCATCGACTTGATTATCGAAGGCATAAAATCCGGCGGAGAACTTGCAAACATCATCAACAGGGTAGTTGACAATATCCAGCAAACCACATTCCTAAAAAAAGAGATGCAGGCTGCCTCGCTTTCATACGTGATATTCATCACTGCAATTGTAGTCATTATTGCTCCGTTCCTTTTTGCACTCTCTTACAATTTACTGCTGATAGTCTCAAGGATAGCTGCGAAGATAGCTATTCCTCAAGCAGGAGCGACCTTTGGCTCATTCTCAATTTTATCATCTATAACAAACCTATCAATAGACCCTGTAGAGTTCAAGAACTTTTCATATCTTGCCATAGTGATAATTGCTCTGTTCTCTTCGATGATAGTCTCAATAATCAATAAGGAGAAGATAATCGGCGGATTAAAGTACATCCCAATATTCATCATTGTATCTCTTGTCCTATTCATCATTTTCTCAGAAGGTCTGGCACTAGTATTCTCTGCACTGATTTAACAATCTTCCCAGCCAGGTTCATCAACACCTATGCGCAGGGGCTGAACCAATGAAGCATCGCACAAGTTATAATCATCCAGCCTTGAAGAATGAATTATAAAGCCATCAAAATCATCCTTAAACTCGAACAAGAACCTATTTTCTTCAAAAAGGTGGTCGACATGATTATCAAGATCATATCCAGGCAAACCCTCAACATGGACAGCATCAGAAAGGTTAAAGAACGACTCATAGCCAAAATCAGAAGCCTTTTCATAAGCCCCTGACAACCTGTCAAGGAAACTTGGCGCCCTGTCATTTGGAGCAAACAAACCTTCATCGTACATCTCTTCAAATCTTTCAATATCAGGCCATTTCGCCTTTACCTGGAAATCTGTAGTTTCTAGGTCAGAGAACGTATTGTTAAGAGTCCTGTTTAAGCCAAAACGTTTATAGAGCGGGTCATCAAACCCTAGCACGTTTACCGAAGAGTTAACCAGAATCTGCCTCTGCCATATAGCGAGCTCAGATCCAAGACTCAGGGTAAGGTTAAGTTTTACATTTACATGCCAGGTATCTAGCTCTTCTACAGTTATATTATTTATTTCGAACGAAAAATCAGCAGCAGAAGTCTCTTGAATAAAATCGTGTAGGTCTTGCAAGCTATCATTCAATGTTTCATCTTCTAGATAATAAACATTGCTTATGTTCCCGTATACAAGAACAGAATAAAGCGCGTCATCAACATCTAACTCATCGTTTGATTCATAAACATGCTCAATCGCGGCGTTTAAGCCTTGCTCAGCTTTTGCTCGTAAAAGCATATCAAGATAATTGGTCTGTATATCAACCAGGAGATTGTTAAGTGAATCTACCGTTCGTATATCATTTACATTGCTCGTAAAGAGCAGACGCTCGCTTATTGGCATTGACGATATAAAGAAAGCTACGATAATCACTGCCATAATCGAAAAAAGCATAGATTTCTTATTCCTGCCAAATCTTGATTTCCATAACATAGGACCAAAAATTACCTCTGCCTGTTGAACCATAAAGCATCTTCCTGAAAGGGATTATAAGCCCTGCATCATCAGGCGCAGTTTCTGTGAAGTAAATAAGTTCGTTATTTATACTAAGCTCAAGCTCAATACCAGAAACCACATCAGGAACTATAGAGCCGAGCAACAGCTGCGCACTCTCAACACGGCCATTATGGTAGTACTCTGCAGCCTGCTGGATTATACTATTCTCAGGATTAGCGCCGATATCAGGCCAGTCAATATCGCCAACCTTTGTAGCTGATAAGAATGTAATAAGGTTGCTAGCTGCATCCAGACCAGGCTCTTGTACAGGCTGGTAAGCACTTATCCTGAAAAAAACCAGTATAATTCCTATAGCAAAAATCGAGACAGCGATTATAGAATCGATTGTGAAAATAGTTACGCCTTTCTTAGTCTTCATACGTCAACACCACCATCTTGAATGGCTTGCCGCCGATTGTTACAATAGTCTCTGTCTTGACAAGATTAGCAATATCTGTCTGTATATCAAGGTCTCCAAACAATGGAACATAGGTGCTGCCGTTGCAATAATGGCAGTCTAATAGTCGTGCTTTCTCAAAATAACTTTTATTCTCAAGATATACGCACTCATTAGTCATTGACTGACATCCCTGCAATCCTATACAATCAGGGTCGCAGATATATTTATCTCCATCCCACTTGACACAGTTAATACATTCTGTATCAGTAAGATCCTTTGGAAGATTGAAATCAACTATAAGGTCCTGGCCAAGCTGTAAGCTAACATCCTTATACTGCTCATCATAACCCCCCTTACCTGCAACTATCGTATAGTCCTGTGCGGTTATATCAGTGAAATTATACTCTCCATTTGCATCAGTAATATCCCTTATAACATTTAATGTTGTCTTTGGCGGCCATCTAATCTCAACCCATGCACCTGGCACAACCTCGCTTAACGATTGGTTATATACTGTGCCAGAGATGTTGGCGTCTTGTGAAATAACGCAACCCTCGTTAACCTGGCCATCACAGTTATCATCAGCAGTGTTACCGCAGATCTCTCCGTTTATGTAAGGCGTCACCTCTCCAATGCAAGAGCTCCATGTACCATAGTCACACGTTTCAGAACCAGGCCTGCAAGGGAAATTGTTCTGTGTGCTTAAAGGAAGCCCTGTATAACACGACCTTGACATTCCGTCTATTACACCATTACAATCATCATCAATCCCATTACAAACATCAGTAGCACCAGGATGAACATTTTCATTAGTATCGTCACAGTCAAACTCTTCGCCAGCTGAACATCCTCTCCTATCATCACTCACGCCATAACCGTCTCCGTCATTATCAATACAAAGATTAACATGCTGACAGCAGACCTTTGTACTGTAAGTCTCAGCAGGCTCACAACTTGCAACATGCAGATCAGTATCTCCAGGACTTAAAGACATCATACAAAACTCAGGCTCTGTGCAAGTATCTTTGTAAGTACAACTCACAGTCTGCCCAGGCAATTCTGAAGTTAATAACAAGTCATAAGTATAAGCAGGAACATAATCCCTTTTCTGTACATGCGCGTCTGTTTCGGAGGAAAGTCCAAGAACCTTCCACTGTCCTGTTGAAATTGAGGCAGTTAAATCCCTACAGCACAAGACATAATCAAAATTTCCATAAGTTGCAAGCTCAACATGGGTGTCAGTCCTTGCGTTAAAGTTTAGGATAGGATTTTCATAAGAATAACACCCTGAAGACCTATCTCTTAAGGTACAAACAGGGCAAGCTTCGTCCACCTCTCCATCACAATCATTATCAAGGCCGTCACACGTAGTCTCAACAGATTCATAATTAGCTACAGCAGAATAATCATCAACCCATCCAGCTGGACCACCACAGGACTGTGTAGAACCTACACAAACTCCTTGCTGCAATGTGTTCAAAGGAGCACTCTCTCCTGAACCGTCTAATGTTACAGGGTTACAGTCATCGTCTATTCCATTACAGACTTCAGTTGCGCCAGGATACACGTCCCCATTATTATCATTACAATCAACAATACCGCATTCTCCGCCTTCAACAAAAAAACCATCTCTATCATTATCAGTGCAAGGTAAAATTTTACAGCAAAGATCAGTATCTTGATTTGCACATCCACCAGTATGAAGTTCCGTATCGCCAGGTGTTAAGCCAATAACACACAACTCATCAGCAGCACAACTTGATTTATAATCACAACTTATTGTACCGCCATCAGCATTAAGGAACAACCTTGTAGCAAAGTTATTTTGAGTATCCTTCTCAACATGCGCTTCTGTAGAACTAGAAAAGCCAAGAACCTCATCCTCGCCAGATCCAATTGAACTGGTTATACCTTTGCAACACACCTTCCAATTAAAATTGTTCTGTGTATTGAGCTCCGAATGTCCATCCAGAAGGTTATGGATGTGGAATAAGTCGTTTTCGCCAACATCGCATGCAGATTTAATTGTACAACTTGGAATCTGCCACAAACCATCAAGACATTTATGGCCTAAAGCATTAAACGAATTATGAGCATAAACGCCGCCTTCATAACAACACGAGTTACCTGCACCAGGGTTATTGAATGTAGCGGTTCCTTCACAACAACGTCCTGAATTCTTATTGGGATCTTCAGGTGCTGCAGCGGCTGCTGTCAAATAATGACCATCAGCGCATTGCATACAGTATAAGTCCCACGCTGCACCGCCCCCACTGCTACTAAGGTCTCCATATTCGCCGTGCGTCTGCGTCATATAACGTCCTTGATTGCCTACGTAAACTCTTAAATACCACCAGTTGTGGCCAGTTATCCAGGAATCCCAATTCATAGTATGAACATTATTAGCATAGTCAGGAACAAGCGAATAAACCTGGCCAGCAGGGGGGCAATCTCCAGGACATCCGCCGCAGTCAATTACAGTATTAGGAATCGCATATGCCTTATAACAGTTAGTACTAGCAAGAGGATAATTGTAAGGTCTTTGTTCCAAACCTGAACAAACACCACAATAATATAATCTATTATTGATACAATAATTATAATAATTAACTGTTCTATAAATGGTGTTATCACACCAAAGTTCATATATATCCTGGCCATTAAAAACATAATTAAAACTGCCTGTTGAAGTGGTCTGGGTAAAATATGCATGATTCTCTACAACAAGGTTACATCTCTGTACAGGAATGTAAGCGGCATAGGCAAAAGGTATAAGTAAAAAAAAGATACAAATTCCAATCAAGATTATCTTTCTCATTCTAGTGGTTGCCCTAGACTAAGTTTACAATGGGTTTTTACTGAACGGTCTCCTATCAGATCACAAAGCAAAGGGTTGTGCTCTACAAGCGCCCTATTATGCAGAGTACAATCACTAATTTGGGCTTCTATCTCAGCCGCATCACACTGCAAGACTTGATCGGCCCAATCAGGGGACTCTGTAACATGTTGCTTGCATCCGATGATAATCAAACTTACAAAAATCAAAGTTAATAGAATCTTGCTCATCTTTGACACACCAGTCTCCCACTATCACTAGCAGTACTACATGTAACTTGGCGCTGAACATAATAATACCTTAGCATTGCAGGCCCAAGTTCAACACTACTCGAAAACTTAACATCAGTACAAGTAACATCTCCTATCGAGGTGCCCACATCACAAACTGTAAACTCATAACTATTCGCATCTGAAGTTTGATACCAAGGACAATCATCAGTTGCAGTACGATAATCATAAAAGACCAAATTAACACCATCAGGATAACCATAATCAAAATACCCTGCAGAAACCCAACCAGTGGCGGACATTCCTGAGTTATAATACTCTTCCTCAAACTCCCAAGTTCCAGTACATTCAGGAAGTTCAGCAGGGCCAAACTTGCCCTGCGTAATTGCATCCTGCAACGTCATCTCAACACCGTCAACAGCGACCCATACATTCTCAGCAGAATGCCCCCCAGTCGGAACAGAACTTACATAAGTATACTGCCCAGATACTAAAAACACTGCCAGCAATGTAAACGCAAAGACCACTAATACGAATGTTTCAATATGCGAAATTGTTACCTTTTTCATTTCAACCTCCTCCCTAACACTAGATAGAATAATATTACGATTAACACAAGTTCTGCTATCACAAAGTACTGCAAAGTTTTAATCTGTTTTGACAAATCAGTATCGGAAATCATTACAACCTGGCCAGAACCTGGAGATTGCGCTATTGGTTGAACCAAAGAAGAGTCATCTGAAACAGGAGCGACATCTAGAACAAGCTGCTCGGAATCTATATCCACAGACTCAGTCGGAACTTCATCTAAAAGCATATTCTCTTCACT
>JAHWHD010000075.1 GCA_019323525.1 Candidatus Woesearchaeota archaeon | reverse complement strand
TCCTTGACAACCACTACAACAACAGGAGTTGGCAGCTCTGCCCTCTCGCCAGAATCTCCTTCAATAAAAGCTGAAGCTTTCCTGCCTTCAGGAGTAAGCCTATAGACCTCATCACACTTCTCAATCAACCCTTCCTGTTCCATCTTCTTAAGATGGTAGGAAAAGGCATTGCTTTCAACAGTCTTATCCCAAAGATCAGAGAACCTGGCTTCCGGCCTATGTATCATCTTCAAGAATATATTTTTTCTTATGTTGTCGTTCATATTATTATGGAAAACAAAACTCATATTTAAAGATAAATCTCAAAAAAGTTTGAGTTACATGAAAAATAAATATTTTTGAAAATATATAATAAAAGATTTATTTGAGATCAGGAGCTGACAAGACATAAAGGTCCCTAACAAACTCAGGCTTAGCACCGCTCTTTTCTGCAAGCTTTGCATACAACAGCTCACGGCCAGCAGGGTCATCTTTAAAGAGCTCGATTGCGTCTTTGATAGGCAATTTACTGGCAACAAGACCTCTTAAGGAATCCATCACCTCTTCATGTCCTGCATCTCTTGCCAGCCTATAGCAATGCGCTGGAAGTTCCTGTTTATACCTGTCGATGTACGCTGACATTCCTGCAGGGTCCATCTTCAAGCCAGCCAATGTAGTCTCTCCGAAACAATCATGCTTCTTTGGCTCGACTGCAATCACTGCCCTGAAAAAATCCTCTCTTGCATCTTCAATCATCTTTTCATTACCTGACATCATCGCACAATGATACGCAATCCCAGTAAGCCAAGGCCTGTTCATCTCTGCACATGGCCTCTTGTAAAACCTTTTTGCCAATGCCAAGGCAAAACGCTTATGCGGCCTTTCTGCTTCACACAACAATTCATAAGCTTTCGTTTTATCATGGCCATGACAGTCATCTTGATCTCTTTCAAGTAATTTCTTTACAAGCACCCATCTATGATTATGCTCCATCTCATCTATAATCTCTCCAGACTTATGAGAAGAACGGGCAGCCTCATACGCATCAAAAACAAGCGCATCTGAGACTGGTTCACCAAGTTCCTTAAGTTTTTGGTAAGCCTCTAAGAAACCGCGATTAAACTCATTTACAAGCCTGTGGGCAAATATCTTATGACCATCAGCATCTTCTTCTATTATTTCAGACCCATGCTTCCAATAATCTATAAACCTCTTTCTTGCTCTATCAAGTGCAAGCTTGGAAGTTTTTGAAGGCCGTTCTTTTGCATATTCGAAAGCAGCCTTGTATGGACCCCAGAACGCCATTTTATTAGAAGCAATCTTCCGCAAAGCTTGCATCATTATCCCATGCGGCAAAGACGCGTGAGAGACAACTCCAGATATCCTGTCGATTTCCATACCATTATCTGCACATTCATCAATCAACTCCAAGACTTTCTCAGGCCTAGCCTCAGCATAATAAAATGTCTTTTGAGCCACATCAGTACTTCTGTCAGCTAACCTCTCGACTAAATCCATATCTGCATCTGGAAAGAACTGACGCGCAAGCCTTACAAAATCTCCGTGCACCTGCTTCTCTGCAAGTAAAATGTTAAGATAATCATGGTGAATTGCTTCCACTTGTAAATGCAGTTCAAGATCATCAGGCACAGGCAGAAGTTCTTTCTCCTGTGTAGCCCTTCTCACTAAAGCCCTGATTGCTCTAAGCCTCATCCTATCTTTCTCTCTGATCGTAAAACCACCCAGATTAGCTCCGCCGATTACAAAGTCATAAGCAGCTCTAGGATTAGTTTTGATCAAAGCACTTATATACCCTCTGCGCATACTTTTAGAAGCAGCCTTGCCAAAACGAGTATCTGTTAATCCTGCACCTTCCCTCATCAAGTGCGAATCAACAACCTCAGCCAAGTCACTGCCTAGCTTATGAAAATCAACCCGGTCTTTAGAACTTACCTCTTGTATAGTAACCTTAACCATAACACCCACCTCATAAGTTTTTAAAACAGTAAACCCAAACCCAAATATATACATTTACCAACTCCAACCTATATATCATATATACACAAAACTATAAAAGCCATTTAAACATAAATTCACGAATGATTCTGAAGAGCCTGAAACTGAACAATATAAGAAGTTATATAGATGAAAAGATTGTCTTCCCAGAAGGTTCTGTGCTGTTATCTGGAGACATAGGCTCAGGCAAATCAACAATCCTGCTGGCTATAGAGTTCGCATTGTTCGGCCTTAGAAGGTCACACCTTCCTGGCAACGCCCTTTTAAGGAACGGCAAGAACGAAGGCTCTGTTGAACTTTCATTCAGCATTAACAACCAAGACATAACTATCAAGAGAACTTTAAAGAGACAGAGGGCTGATATTCAACAATCGTCTGGATACATTATCCAGAACAACCTAAAGACAGAAGCAACAGCTGTCGAGCTTAAAGCCAAGATCCTCGACGTGCTGGGCTATCCAAAGTCAGAGCTTACAAAAAGTAAAGATTTAATCTACAGGTACACGGTCTACACACCTCAAGAACACATGAAACACATCCTTCTTGAACCTGCAGAGCTAAGACTTGATACTTTGAGGAAAGTCTTTAACATAGACAAGTACAAGAGGATAAGGGAGAACTCTGCAAGAGTTATCAGGTTCTTGAAAGACAGGATAAACATCTACACTGGAAATGTTGAAGACCTTGAGGATAAAAAGAGACTTAAAGAGAATAAAGACCTTGAAATAAAAAACCTGAACGAGCAGCTTGAATTCCTAAGACCAAAAATTGATTCTGCAACCAAAGACGTGGACAACAAAAGGCTGCAGCTAGAATCGACTGAAAAGGATATTAACATTGCCAACATGCTGAAGCAAGAGCTCAATCTTAACGAGGCGCGGCTGCAGGAGATACTAAGACAAAGAAGCCTTAACAACCAACAGCTCGAGAATCTTGCTAAGGAGATATTCACATTACAAGGGAAGATATCAGGCATGCACATAATAAAGCCTGAGAACAAGAAAGACGAGATAGAGAAAAAGATAGTGAAAAGTGAGACTGAACTTTTAAAGATCTCAAAGCAAAAGACAGAGCTTGTTGAAAAATCAAAGTATAACGAGCAAAGGATGCAGGAACTTGAGAAAGAGATAAGCGACAAGACAGAACGTTCTAGGAACTTCAGGGTTATGCTGAAAGAGATTGAACAGGCCGAACAAGAGTTAAAAGCAAAAAAACTAGTCGAGCACGAGGTAAAAGAACTTGAAAAAAGCATTGCGCAGCTTGAGAAAGACATCCACGAAAAACAGATAAAAAAGAACAGTTCTGAGGAGGTCAAGCAAAAGATACGTAAACTTGAGAACTGTCCCACATGCCAGCAGGCGGTTACAAAGGAGCACAAGCTAAGGATAATCGATAAAGAGAACCTCAACATAGACTCTTTTGATTTAGAACTGAAGAACGCGAAAACCCGGCTCGATGAGTTCCAGAGGAAATTTGAACAAGGGAAACAAAAGTTTAACGAGCTTCTCGATAAAGAAAAACATCTTGACATTCTAAAGGTAGAGACAAAGAACTTGAAAAGCCTTAACAAGGAGGTTGTTGAAAAGCAAAAGGCATACTCTGAAATTTCCCTTGAGAAGATAAAGATAGATTACGAGCTAGAGGTCTTTGACGAGGATAAAATCAACTCCATGAAAACAGAGCTTGATGGTCTTAAGATGGTCCTGAAGCGCATCATCGAATACGAGCTGAAGCTAAAAGAGAGACAGAATTATGAAAACCTTATCCAGGAAAAGTCAAAGAACAAGGAAAACCTTGAGAACATCCAGGAAGACATGAAAAAAGAGATTGGGAACATCAACATGAAAAAGCAAGAGCTTAACGCTGAAGTTAGCAAGTACAAGGAGATTGAGGAAAAGCTGCAAAAGATAAAGATGGAACTTCTTAATCTCCAGAACATCGAGAAAGAGCTTCTGCTTGAGAAAAGATCGTACGAGACTCAAATGCAGACAATTGATAAGAACATACAAGAGCTTAACGAGGAGATTAGACACAAACAAGAGATAAAATCCAAGATAAAAATCCTGACATTGTACAGGAACTGGTTTGAGCAGCACTTTATCAAGCTGATGCTTGTCATAGAGAAACATCTTATGTCAACTGTCTACCAGGAATTTAACGAGCTCTTGCAGAAATGGTTCAATACCTTGATCGAAGACGAAACTATAAACATCAGGCTTAACGAAGAATTCACGCCATTGGTTGAACAAAACGGTTACGAGGTTGCTATCGAGAACCTTTCAGGAGGCGAAAAGACAGCAGCATCACTTGCTTACAGGCTTGCCCTGAACAAGGTTGTTAACGATGTCCAGGCAGAGATAAAGACAAAAGACATTATCATACTTGACGAGCCTACTGACGGTTTCTCCTCTGCACAACTTGACAAGGTACGCGATGTTCTAGACCAGATAGATATCAAGCAAGTTATACTTGTCTCTCACGAGTCAAAGATTGAAAGCTTTGTTGATAATATTATTAGGATTAATAAAAATGAACATATCAGCCAAATTATTTTTTAGGTTTTGTAGCTATGTCCCAGAGATAATAAAAGAACTCTCTAAAAGAATCTGCAATAGAAAAATTAAAAATAATATAAAAATTTTTATGTCAACTTTGCAGCCGCTTTGCCAATCCATAAAGTGAACAGGACTGCCAGCAATGTAACGATGATTGCATAGAACAAAGGCCCGTACTTATCAAGACCAAGGTTCGTCATAAACAACTTAATCGCATCGTTCCATGCAAGAGCAGCCACCAGACCAAACGCAGCTGTTATCAATGAAGCAAACTTGTCCACAAGCTCCTTTTTCGCATGAGTCATTTTATCACCTAAATTATTTTATTTTTACCTTATTATACTCAATTGATATAAAAAATATATCGAAAGGAATTACTTTCAATATGGAAAAAAGAAAAGAAAACATTTATATATAATAGCGTATATAATTCATCCAACTATTGATAGTGAGGTGTGGAAATGAAAAAAGGGTTACTCGTATTTGTAATATTTATTCTATCACTTAGCTTTGTTGCTGCAGCACACTTTGAGGTATCAAGCGATGAAGTTACAGACAGGATTACTTTACAAGAAGATGCAAAGGTTAATGTGACTATAACAAACAATGACGTATACACTGAGATATACAGGTTCTCTGTCAAGAACCCAAACTGGAACCTGTTTGCTGAGGATATATCTATAAAAAACACTGGCCTGGCTCTTAAATCAGGAGGAACAGAGAAAGTTGTGCTCATCCTAAAACCCACATCTGACGCACCAGGCGGAAGAAACACTATCACTCTTCTTGTTGAAGCTGAAAAATCAGGAGAAGTTGTTGAGCACGAGTTCCCTGTTGTTGTAAGAAAAGACGGTTATGGCGGCTATATTCCAGCAATCCTCGCAAGTGTTGAAATTCCTACTGAAATCGACCCTAGAGAAGAGTTTCTGATAAAGGTACATTTCGAGAACCAGAACGTTAGGTACAATGAGAATGTTGTTGTAAAGTTCACGAGCAACCTCATTAACCAGGAATTCACTACAACACTGGATGCTCTTGAAAACAAGACAGAGACGTACAAGGTTAAACTCGATCGCCTTACTTCTCCAACAACTGATAAGTTAAAGACAATAGTTGAGATTGATGACACAGTCTTTACACCTGACGCAAAAGAGTTTGTCATAATCGACTACACAGGAGACTTTGGGATGGATGTTCAGGAAACCGAATCCTTTTTCAAGACTGTTAGAGAAATCACTTACACAAACACTGGAAACCAAGAATCTAAACAGATTGCTAAGTACCCTATCGGCGGTCTTGCATCTCTGTTCACAACATCACAGCCAAAAAAGACTTCTGTTATTAAACAGGACGGCGAGAGATACATGGGCTGGGAAACTACTCTTGCACCTACTGAAACATTCTCAGTAACAGTTACCACAGACTATAGATGGCTTCTGATAGTTATAATTGTCATTGTCGTACTGCTAGTATATCTTAAGATAATGAAAGCTCCCGTTCTGATATCAAAGTCCGCGAAAAACATCGAGAGAAAAGAAGGTGGCATTTCAGAGATGAAAGTATCTGTAAATGTCAAGAACAACAGCAATAAGATGCTAGAGAATGTTGAGATCCGTGACATAGTACCTAACATTGCAGAGCTTCACAAGGACTTTGAAGTCGGCACATTAGCACCTACGCGGACTTTCAAGAACAAGTCAGGCAACACTGTTGTCAAATGGGACATAGATGATCTTGACCCTCACGAAGAACGCATAATATCTTACAAGATAAAATCAAAGCTTAGCATCCTTGGAGACTTTGACCTTCCTGTTGCTATCATCAAGTACAGGACAAAGAAAGGTCGAGAGATTATCGTCAAATCAAACAAGCTGTCTATAAGTTCTCAAGTGAACACTGAATAAAAACTATAGAACAGTAATGTTTATAAACTAAGTATTTTTTTCTTTCACTATTCCCCGCCTAGCTCAATGGTGGAGCGCTCGGCTGTAGAGAATTCACTTGTTTGAGAATTGTTATCAACACACTATGAGAACAAGTCAGCTGATACCGGGAGGTTGCTGGTTCGAGTCCGGCGGCGGGGATATTTATTCTATTAAAAAAACCCATTTTCCACAAAATTTATAAACTTCAAAATCTAGAAAATCTATAGAGTATATGCATTAGTATGAAAAAAATAGAAACATTTATATATGACTACTTTTTCTCAGCACACATGCTAGAAATATCTTTCTTGGGGGTAATAGGGCTTATTATAGCCTGATTTATCTTAAGAAAAGATATTTTTGCCCTGGTAGTGTAGCTCGGCACATTGGAAAAATGCGAGAACTATCATGCAGCCCTGTCGAGGCTGCGACCCGGGTTCGAATGTCCAAGAGGTGTCTCAGGATCAGAAAGTCCCGGCCAGGGCGTTGACCTGGCCAAATCATAGATTTGGCTTGGCTTTCAACACATGGGCCGGTAGCTCAGCCTGGAGAAACCTTCGGGCAATAGAGCACTCGACTTTTAACATTGGAAGTAATCGAGTGGTCGCGGGTTCGAACAGTTGGCTGCAATTGCGGTGGCTATGAAAGTCCCGTCCGGCCCATTTTATAATCAATGGTGAAAAATGGCTAAATCAAAAGCACTTGTAATCAAGAACCACATCCTTAAGCCTAAGCACTCTAAGTTAAGTGATAAAGAGGTTAAGGAGCTATTTTCTAAATATAAGATAACATTCGCAGAACTTCCAAAGATACAGATTAACGACGCATCTCTTACAGAGCTCGAAGTCAAGGAAGGCGACATTGTAAAAATTGTAAGGAAAAGCCCTACTTCAGGAGAATCAACCTATTACAGGGGTGTTGTGAATGTCTGATTTTGGAAGGACTCTGATTAAAAAACATTTTGAAGAACAACTGTTCATAGACTCAGATATTGAATCTTTTAACAATCTTATCGAAGAAGAACTGCAAAAGATTGTCGACGAGAACAAAGAGATTGAGCCGACTATCATACCCCAAGACATTGACGAGTTCAAGATACGTCTTGACAAGATCTGGGTTCAGAAACCAGAGATTACAGAGGCTGACGGTTCTAAGCGACCAATATATCCTTCAGAAGCAAGACTTAGGAAGATAACCTACTCAGCTCCGATGTTCATCGAAGTCTCCGCACACATCAACGGAGTCCAGAGGGAGAGCTTCACAACACAGATAGGCAATTTACCTATAATGCTGAAATCAAAATACTGCCATCTTAACAAGCTCTCAAAGGAAGAACTTATCGAGAAAGGCGAAGACCCTGACGATCCTGGCGGGTATTTCATCATCAACGGTTCAGAGAAAGTACTTATAAATATTGAAGACCTTGCGTCTAACAAGCTCCTTGTTGAAAAGGTTTCTGTTGGTGTATCAGAATACGTCGGCAAACTATTTTCAGAGAGAGGCTCTTACAAGATTCCGCACACTATCGAAAAGATGAAAGACGGCATCTTCTACCTGACATTTACAAGAGTCAAGAGGATACCTTTGATTGTTGTTGTGAAAGCCCTGGGCCTATTAAAAGACGAAGAGATTATGCGATTTATCTCAGAAGAGAAACAATACGACGACATCTTTGTAAACCTGTTCGAGTTTGTAGACATAAAATCAGAGGAAGAAGCTCTTGATTACATGGCTAAAAAGATAGGGATTACACAGAGCAAAGAGATCAGGGTTGAAAGGATGCAAGAGATTCTTGACAAGTACCTGCTCCCTCACCTGGGCATAATACAGGAGGACAGGATATTCAAAGCCTATAACCTGTGCAAGCTGCTTAAAAAGTTCATAATGGTCTCAACTGGCGAAATCGAAATCGACGACAAAGACCATTACATGAACAAACGCCTTAAACTTTCAGGAGACCTTCTAGCTGACCTGTTAAGGGTCAATATCAAGGTACTTATCGGCGACCTGCTATATAATTTCCAGAGAATCGTAAAGAGGGGGAAGTTCCCGTCTATCAAGGTAATTATAAGAGAAAAGCTTCTGACCTCAAGAATATACTCCTCAATGGCAACAGGCAACTGGGTCGGGGGCAGGAAAGGTATTAGCCAGAGGATTGCCAGGATGAACCATCTCCAGACCTTATCACATCTCCAGAGAGTGGTATCTCCTCTTAGCACATCACAGGAGAATTTCGAGGCCAGGGAACTCCACTCAACACATTGGGGACGTTTATGCCCTGTTGAGACTCCTGAAGGTACCAACATAGGCCTTAGAAAGAATATGGCACTGCTGTGCAGCATTTCGCAGACAACTAACGAAGCTGATATAATGAAAGTCCTGAAAAATCTCGGACTCAAGAGCGTGAGATAATATGGCTGAAGTATATATCAATTACAAATTTGTCGGAACTGTTGAAGATGCTACAGAGTTTGTAAGCTCTTTCAAGGACGAGAGAAGAAAAGGCAACCTCTCAGCTAACATAAACATATACCACGACATCGACTCTAACGAGGTCCATATTGAATCATCAAAAGGCAGGGCAAGAAGACCAGTTATCGTGGTCAAGGAAGGACAGGCTCTTATAACAGAACAGCACGTTAAACAGCTTGAGAAGAACGAGATAACATGGTCAGACCTTGTTAAGCAAGGTGTTATTGAATATCTTGACGCTTCTGAAGAAGAGAACGCGTTTGTTGCAGTGTTCCCTGAAGAGATTACAGAGGAACATACTCACCTAGAGATAATGCCTATGGGCATACTTGGCTTGTGCACTTCATTGGTACCATTTGGAAACTTCAACCACAGCGTTAGGCTTAACCAGGGCTCAAAGAACCAGAAACAAGCTCTTGGGTTTTATGCAGCAAACTACTTTGTAAGGCTTGACACAGACGTCAACCTTCTTAACACTCCGCAGATTCCTTTGTGCAGCACGATCATGAACCAGATCTCTCATTACGAGAAACATCCGTTCGGCCAGAACGTTATTGTTGCAGTTATGAGCTATGAAGGTTATAACATGGAAGACGCAATCGTCCTTAACAAATCCTCTATTGAAAGAGGCATGGCACGTTCAACCTATTTTAAGCCAGCCACTGCTGAAGAGCTTCGTTATACAGGCGGCTTGGTCGACGAGATAGGCATCCCTGATAAAGAAGTTAAAGGGTATAAGAGCGAGCACGACTACAGGCTACTTGAAGAAGATGGGATAGTCTATCCAGAGGCAGTTGTTGGTGAAGAAGACGTTATTATAGGAAAGACTTCGCCTCCAAGGTTCCTCAGCAGCATGGACGAATACAATCTTGCATCAAGCACAAGACGCGAATCCTCTGTATCAATGCACCACGGCGAGTCAGGCATTATCGACTTTGTACTTCTCACAGAAAACGAGGAAGGTAACAAGCTTATCCAGGTCCGTGTCCGCGACCAGAGAATCCCTGAGATTGGAGACAAGTTTACTAGCCGTTACGGCCAGAAAGGCGTTATATCCCTAATTGTCCCTGAGACAGACATGCCGTTCACAGCATCAGGTGTAACTCCAGACATTGTATTCTCTCCTCATGGTATTCCGTCAAGGATGACCATCGCGCACTTGATCGAACTTATAGGCGGAAAAACAGGGGCACTTTCTGGAAGGATCATAGACGGCACATGCTTCGAGACTGAAAAAGAAGCAGATATCAGGAAAGAACTCCTAAGCCTTGGCTTCAGGGAAAACGGCACAGAGACCCTTTACAATGGAAAGACAGGCGAGATGTTCAAGGCAAAGATCTATATCGGTAACATGTACTATCTTAAACTTAAACACATGGTAGCTAACAAGCTCCAGTCAAGAGCCCGCGGCCCTATACAGCTTCTTACCAGGCAGCCAACCGAAGGCCGTGCAAAAGAAGGAGGCCTAAGACTTGGAGAGATGGAGAAAGACACTTTTGTCGCGCACGGCGCATCGCTACTGCTCAAAGAAAGGTTCGACTCAGACAAGACCATTGTCCCTGTATGCGAAGGCTGCGGCATGATCGCTGTTTACGACGAGTACAAGAACAAGAAATACTGTCCTATCTGCGGCGAGAATGTAGAGATAAGCAATATCGAGATATCGTACGCTTTCAAGCTTATACTTGACGAGTTCAAGACACTTGGCATATGCCCTAGGCTAAAGCTAAAAAACAAATACTGAGGTTCAAGATGGAATTCCAAAACTACGTATTCAAAAAGGTCGACAGCATTACATTTAGTGTATTCTCTCCAAAGACTATTAAGAAGATGGCATCTGCAAAGATCGTCACTCCAGAACTTTATGATAAGGAAGGCTACCCTGTAGACGGTGGCCTGATGGATATCCGCCTTGGAGTTATCGACCCTGGCCTGAAATGCAAGACCTGCGGTTCAAAGTTAAAGGAATGCATAGGCCACTTTGGATATATCGAGCTTGCCCGACCAGTAGTTCACATCAACTTTGTAGAGATCGTGCTTAACCTGTTGAAAGGAACTTGCAAGGAATGCGGCCGCGCTCTTCTGCCAAGAGGCAAGGTCAGCAAGATACTTCTTGACGAGACAGGCGAGGCAAAGATTGAGGTTATGACCAAGCGTAAGGTTGCTAAAAGCACTGTTAGATCTCTTAAAGCCATCACTAAATGCCCTCATTGCAAGGCAAAACAGCCAAAAATCAGTATTGAGAAACCAACCACATTCCTTGAAAACGAGAAACGGATCTCTCCTATCGAGGTCAGGAGCAGGCTTGAAAAGATTCCTGACGAGGACTTGCCTTTGTTCGGTATAGACCCAAAATCCTGCAGACCTGAATGGATGATTCTTACAGTGCTTGCAATCCCTCCAGTCACAATGCGTCCTAGCATCACTCTTGAATCAGGCGAGCGTTCAGAGGACGACCTTACTCACAAGCTAGGAGATATCGTAAGGATAAACCAGAGACTTTTCGAGAACATCAATGCAGGCGCTCCTGAGATAATCATTGAAGACCTTTGGGACCTGCTGCAGTACCACGTAACAACATTCTTTAACAATAATGTTTCACAGCTACCTCCTGCAAGACACAGGTCAGGCCAGCCGCTGAAGACACTTTCAGAGCGTATCAAGAGCAAGGAAGGCCGTATCAGGCACAACCTTGCAGGTAAACGTACAAACTTCTCTGCAAGAACAGTCATCAGCCCTGATCCAAGGATAGAACTTAACGAGGTAGGTGTTCCTATGAGAGTCGCGATGAAACTTACTATTCCTGAACGCGTCACTGAATGGAACATTGAATATCTAAAAAGATTTGTCGAGAAAGGCCCTGCCAAATATCCTGGCTCAAACTATATCATCAGACCTGACGGTAAAAAGAAAAAGATCACTGACGAGACGCGCGAACAGCTTCTAGAGGAACTGCAGCCAGGCTATATAGTTGAAAGACACCTTATGGACGGCGATATAGCAATATTCAACAGGCAGCCGTCACTTCACAGGATGAGCATGATGTGTCACAAGATAAAGGTCTTGCCAGGCCAGACATTCAGGCTTAACCCTGCTGTATGCGCTCCGTACAACGCAGACTTTGACGGTGACGAGATGAACCTTCACGTCCCTCAGAACGAAGAATCAAGAGCAGAAGCAGAGATACTAATGCTTATCCAGACGCAAATAATCTCTCCTAGGTACGGCCTATCTGTAATGGGGGGTATCCAGGACGCATTATCAGGAAACTTCATGCTCACTACAGACTTCGAGGTTACAAGGGAACAAGCTGTCACAATACTCGCCAAGTCAGGGATTACAGATTTTTCAGTGCTCCCTAACAATGACAATATCACAGGCAAAGAACTATTCTCAGCTATCATTCCTAAGGATTTCAATTTCGTAGGCACGTCAAGGTCAGGCGAGAAAGTCGAGATAAAGAACGGCAAGCTTGTCTCAGGTTCAATGGACAAAGGCCTTCTCGGTCAGGGCCAGGGTTTGCTGCTTAGAAACCTTCACAAGAGATACGGCGAAGGCTTTGCTGTAAACTTCCTTAACCACGTGTTCAAGCTAGGCGTGAACGCACTGATCACTAAAGGATTCTCTACAAACATATCAGATATTGACCTTTCAGCTGCAGCGATTGAAAAGGTAAACAAGATTTATGAAGAAACTGATGTAGAAGTTAACAAGCTTATCGAATCATTCCATAATAAAGAACTTTTGCCATTCCCTGGCAAGACTCTTATGGAAACTCTAGAGCTTAAGATCCTTGAGACACTTAACAAATCAAGGAACGAGATTGGTAAGAAGGTTACAGAGACGTTTACAAAGCAGACAGGGATGCTGATCATGACAAAATCAGGCGGAGCAGGCGGTCCTCTTAACATCGCACAGATGTCAGCATGTGTAGGCCAGCAAGCTCTCAGGGGTAAGAGGATCGAGAAAGGTTTTTCAAAAAGAACACTTTCATGTTTCAAGAAAAACGACCTAAGCCCTGCAGCTCACGGTTTCATAAGCCGCGGTTTCAAGTCCGGCCTAAAACCTCATGAGTTTTTCTTCATGGCAATGACCGGTCGTGACTCACAGATGGACACTGCACTTAGGACTCCAAAATCAGGATACCTTTATAGAAGGCTTGCAAACGCAATGCAGGACTTGAAAGTCGAATACGATGATACAGTTAGAGACGCTAGCAAGAAGATTGTCCAGTTCAGTTATGGAGAAGACAATATCGACGTCTCAAAATCTGAGAAAGGCGTCATCAATGTAAAGAACATAATCCATTCAGTGGTGAACAGATAATGGACGAAGCTACATTTAAGGAATACAAGAACAAGATCCCTGAGAACATCTTAGAAGAGGTTAAAGAGAACCTTCCTAAAGGCATCTCAAAGACAAAACTTAAAGAGGTTCTGGACACTGTCTTAAAAGAGTATAATAACGCAAAGATCGAGGCAGGCGAATCTGTCGGGTTGATCGCTGCTGAAAGTATTGGAGAACCTGGTACGCAGATGACCCTTAACACATTCCACTTTGCAGGTGTTGCAGAGATGAACGTCACAATGGGTCTGCCGCGGCTTATCGAGATTCTAGACGGTAGGAAATCCATCACCACACCTATGATGGAGATCTATCTTAAGTCTCCCTATAATAAAGGCACCAAGATAAAAGAACTCGCACTCGCCATAAAAGAGACAAACCTTGAAGAGGTCTCTTCAGAGATATCAATCAATATTGCAGAGAGCATAATCGAGGTAGAGCTTGATACTGAGAAGATGTCTGAGCTAGACCTTAAAGAAGCTGAACTTATCTCTACACTCAGCAAACAATTGAAGAGCATAAGTATCAAGAAAAAAGACAGCAAACTTCTTTTCAAGCCAAAAGCTAAAGATATCAACATCAACGAGATATACAAGATCAAGGAAAAGATCAAGAACACTTATGTTAGAGGCATCAAAGGGATTTCCCAGGTACTTCCTGTCAAGAGAGGCGAAGAGTTCGTGATAATCACTGCAGGCGTCAACTTGAAAGAGGTGCTGCAGCTTGAAAATGTAGACGAGTCAAGAACAATCTCAAACGACATTTACGAGATCGCTTCAGTTCTTGGCATTGAAGCTGCAAGGCAAGCTATTATAAACGAAGTATTCAAGGTTATTGAGAGCCAGGGCCTTAACGTTGACGTTAGACACATCATGCTTGTCGCTGATACAATGTGTGCAACAGGCGAGATCAAAGGCATCACAAGGTACGGTGTTGTCAGCGAGAAAGCATCTGTACTTGCAAGGGCCTCTTTCGAGACACCTATAAGACACATCATCAACGCATCGCTGAGCGGCGAGGTCGACAAGCTAAACTCAGTAGTTGAGAACGTCATGCTTAACCAGCCAGTTCCTGTTGGTACAGGACTTCCAGGTTTAATAACAAAGTTTAAATAATACTCATTAAAATTTTAGATAATAATGGCAAAAGCAACAACATCAAAGGCAATTGAAGATGTAAAGAACGCGCTTAAAGCAGGCAAAGCTGTATTAGGTACAGAACGCACTATAAAACAGCTAAAGCTTGGAAAACTGTCTAAAGTATTTGTAACAAGCAACTGCCCTGAAGATATCAAATCCGATATCCAGCACTATGCTAAACTCGCCAATATCGAAGTTGTGCAGCTTAAACAACCTAACGACGAGCTAGGCACATTATGCAAGAAACCTTTTGCTATTTCTGTGATTTCTATAAAATGATAAAGATCAAATACGATATTAACTTAATGAAATATATATCTTTATTCGAGACTATTACACGAGCAAAAGTCAAGGACTGTTTCGAACTTGGCGAAAAACTTGTTTTCGTTGTACAGGAAGGCGAGATAGGAAAAGCAATCGGCAAGAAAGCTGCGAACGTAAAGAAGATTGAAGGCATGCTTAAGAAGAGGATAAGGATTATTGAGTTCAATCCTGACCTTATAAGGTTTATCAATAACGTGATTTACCCTGTCAAGGCAAAGAACATTGAACAGGATAACAGCATAATAACAATCACAAGCCCTGACAGCCATTCAAGAGGACTTTTGATAGGAAAAGCTGCTGAAATCCTCAGGAACAATGAAAAGATAGTCCAGAGATACTTTGAGATAGAAGAGATCAAGGTCATTTAATATATAAATGAAACAGTAAGCTTTTTAAATAAGACATTTATTCGATGATACAATGGGAAAGAAAGCACGCGGTATAGGAGCTGGTAACAAGCTCAAGAAACGAAGGAAATCAGGCAAAATGCATAGCAAAGACTATGTTAGACGATTGTTCAAGCTGAAAGAGAAATCTGACCCTCTTGGTACAAGCTCACAAGCTAAAGGCATTGTTCTTGAGAAGGTACAGTTAGAAGCTAAACAGCCAAACTCAGCTATGCGTAAATGCGCAAGAGTTCAGCTTATCAAGAACGGTAAACAGATTACTGCTTTCCTGCCTGGAGACGGAGCAACAAAGCTTGTTGACGAACACGACGAGGTAATAGTTGAATGTATCGGCGGCAAGCAAGGAAGAGCCAAAGGCGACATCCCAGGAGTTAGGTGGCAGGTCATCAAGGTAAACGATCAAAGCCTTAACGCACTATTGAGAGGTAAGCTTGAGAAAGCAAGGAAATAATGGCAGAGATAAAAGCTTTCAACAGATGGTCTGTAACAGGGATTGTTGTAAAGGATCTTGGCCTTCAAAACTATATCAATCTTACACCTAAGATAGTTCCAAAGACAGGAGCCAAGCATATCGGTACTCGGTTTCACAAGTCTAAGAACTTCATAGTTGAACGGCTCATTAACAAGGTAATGAACCCTGGCCATAAATCAAAAGAACATTTCAAAACATCTTACCATTGCACAGGCAAAGGCATTACAGCTTACAAGATAGTTGAGAGAGCTTTTGAGATTATCGAGGAAAAGACAAAGCAAAACCCAGTCAAGGTATTTGTAGAGGCTCTTGTCAATGCAGCTCCTCGTGAAGAGATTATCACAATAGAATACGGCGGAGCTCGTTACCCTAAAGCTGTTGAAAGCGCGCCACAGAGAAGGGTTGACTATGTACTTAGATTATTTACACAACTGTCCTATCACAAATCATTCGGTTCTAAGAAAGCTATTGAAGAATGCCTTGCTGAAGAGATAATAAACGCTTACAAGATGTCACCGAATTCTGGAGCTATTTCTAAGAAACTTGAGATGGAAAGACAGGCAGACGCTAGTAGGTA
>JAHWHD010000074.1 GCA_019323525.1 Candidatus Woesearchaeota archaeon | reverse complement strand
CCCTTCAACAGGTTCAATGCCTTCCTCTAGTTCACCTGCAGCAACAAACGGTATCTGTCCTTTATACAATGCATCTTCATACTCCTGCTGCGTTATAAGCCCATCATAGTAAAGCTTAGAAACCCTTTCTAACGCGGATTGTTCTAGTTTAACCTCTCCATATCTTTCTAAAGCCTTTATACTATTCTTGAAATCCCATTCCAGCTCTGAAAGTCTTCTTTTATAAGGGGTACTTTCTCGCTGGTAATCCTCCCTTAAGTAATCCACGTGTAAATCATAACCAAGATCATCTTTAGATAGTTTAGCAACATCTTCATTGAACCAAATTTCTATATCTCTTAACTCTTTCTGCAACTTGCTCTTCTCTTGATTATAATTAGATATTGTCTCCGCTGCACTTCCCAGCCTAAATGTTTTAATATGCTTTGGAATATTGAACGGATTTAATGCGCTTAACAACTTAGAAACAGCACTAGGCTCTGGAACTGGTCTTGGTATAACCTTGTCTTCGTCAAAGAATATGTCCTGTTCAATCATTTCCCTGTCCCAGCCATAAAGTTCATCGTCGTAGATTTTAACATCTTCAAACATTGGAACGTTTTTCTCTCTATCCTGTTTCCTTTTGACATCGCTCCTTGCCTTGACTTTGATATTATTTGAACTAACCAGTCTTTCGTCTTGTAGAGCATTTGGAAGCTTTCCATAAGGGATACTATTCCAGATGTCTATCTCTCTATATGTTGGTAAATCTTCATATGACCCTGAGAACACTCCTTTTTCTAAATCATCAAGGCGCATATATTCAATTGAAGAACCGTCACTCCCCTTAATTTCAGTAATAAATCCAAAACTAGGTATTCCTGACGATTCAGTATTTAGAGGCACTGAATAAAAAATCAATTTAGCACCGTGCTCGTATAACCTAAAGTCCAACCCTCTAGGCATCCATGAGCCGAACAAACCATCTATGTACTTCCCTGTCTTTTCTATATTTTCGTGACCTATTTCGTAATGAAACTCATTTATTCGCACGTATAACCTAAAGAGCGAATTCATCATTGGCTTATAGACATCGTCCATTACAACTTTCATCTTGCTGTATAACTGCTCTTCTCTCTCTAGATAATCAGGCAAATCGTTGTTAAGTTTATATAACTCATTTTGCAAAGGCCTCATCTCAGAGATAAACTGCCTCCTTAACCTATGAACTTCTTCCTGCAAATCAATAATCTCTTGTGGATACTGGATAGTGTTTACACCTAACGAATTTATCTGTTCCTTGAATGTAACATGGTCGCCTTTTATCAGCGTCAACTTTAATCCATCGTTCTTTCCACCTTTTCGAGGTATCCACACGTTTTGAATATCAGGATGCGGGACTAAATCATATTTTTCAGCAGCAGCCTGAATCTGTCCAAGGTCAGGATCCACAGCATACACCTCTGCACCTCTTTTGGCGAGAAGATACTCTGTAATTGCAGTTCCTGAACCAATACTTACAATCACAGGCTCATCATTTGTAGAGACCGCTTTAGCCTGTTCATACATCGTCTTTATATCCAGAGACCTGGGTACCCAGAAATTGTACAGGTTTTCGCCCCACTCTTCAAGTGTGGTTGTCTCGTCAGCAGCTTTTAGTTGATAGATTGTTATATGTTCTACTCCCTCAGCAGGAACTGCAGGTCCTACTTCGACTATATCCTCAACCCTTCTTTTCAAGATATTTATATTCAAGTTCTGGTACCTTCCTAACGACCAGTCTTCGATAACCTTTGACAACCTTTTAACCCTGATAGGTGCTCCTACTTGCGCTTTTTCAATAACCCACAGATCATTCCCATCTTGCGTTTCACCTAAAACCACTGTAGAATGAGCATCATAAAAGTCATTGCCTGGCTCATTATTCGAGATTAATATTAACCTGGAAGAAAACCCTCTCTTTAACTCTGCAATAACCTCGCGTACTTTATTTACTCCTTCTTGTTGAGCTAGTAAATACTCATCAACACTGTGCTGCTTGATAGGGATTTGAACACTGTTCTTGTAAATGCCTTCTGTAAACCTTTGCTGCTCTTTAACAGATACCTGTCCGGCAGCTGTCTCTCTCATCAATTGGAGTCTGTTCCTTAACTCAACCAAATAATCTGTTTCATCTTCAAAATCTTCGAGATTTGGTTTTTCTACCTCTAACGTGGCAGGAGCAGGAACGCCAATACTATTCATGAACCCCCAAGCAAACGAGTGGCAGTCATATGTTTTTTCATCCAGTTCAGTAAATCTAGCCTCTAACCGCTCGCTAATTTCATAAGGAACAATACCTTGTTGTTCATATCCTAGAACTTCTTCATATAATGTGGTAGCCAGAGGGTTCTCTTCAAAAAATACTGTTTCTCTTGCAACTTCTGCATCAGGCATCCCCCCCATCATAGCAAACGAAATCTCAGTTGCAAGCCCTGGATCCTTGCCAGCCTTAACAAGCATTTGCCTTAGCACTTCATAATTCTTTTCAGTCCCCCACCATCTTGCTGCGATCTCCTGAACATCAGATTCCATTTCTTGGAGGTTTCTCTGTGCGTATGCAAGATTTTCTGGTGTTAGTCCAGGTTCCTCCAAACTGCTTAACGTAGTCTCAAAATCAGATCCTCTTCCTACATGGGCTTGGTCCTCAGAACTTCCTACGCTCTTCCAATACCTGAAAGACCCTGACTTCTCAGCCTCAAGAGCGATATGTTTTTTACCTAATAGATACGCTAAATGCATCAAACCGCCTTCAACAGTTACAACCAAGTCACTTTTTGATACAACATTTTTAAGGAAAGTAGGTTGATCGCCGGGAACGACTTCTACAACAGTTAATCCCTTATCTATCCCTTCAACCATGCGCATTGCTTCCTCAACAGTGCCCCATTCTTGATGATTTGGAAGAACCAGCACATGATACCCTTGTTTGATTAGATCATTGACAATCTCTCTGAATTCTTCTCTATTAGTGATGCCCTTTTCTTTAATGGTTCCGCCGAATAGGTTAAGCGCAACCACTTTTTTATTTTCAAGTTCATTATCTTTCCACCATTGTTCTGTAAACTCACCTTCCTTGTTCACAATTATGCTGTTCCTGCTCTCTTCTTCTATTTTGAACGGCACACCCATCTCTGCAAGAAACCTGTAACTTGTCAAGTATACATTTCCACTAAATTCAAGGTCAACCTCCAAACCGCCCATTAACATATGAATATCATGACTCCCTTGATTCTGCAGGACAACTGTATCTATTGAATTCGAGATAATCCTGCTAGCGATGTTGCTCCATTGGTTAGTTCTTTGGTTCGGAGGCCCTTCAAAATTGATCACCATATCATATCCTGACGTCTGTTCCCCAAGCAATCCAAACAAACTATCAACCTCTAACCTTTCATGTGAATCATAAAGGTAAGGCCTTGCTGTGAATATCTTGATCTTAAGTTCAGGATTGGCATCTAGCAACGACTCTACAAGCGTTGTCACTCTGATCAATTCATCACCTATGCCATCCTGGAAATTGTGTACTATTACAATCTCTTTTTTCCCTTCTAAGACCCTTGACTTGAACTCTCTTTGTACTTCAGTCTCTAAAATTTCAAGGCCCTCTTTTCTGCCAGAAACAAAAAACCTCGCATACCTTAACCTATCACCGTATATCGAAGACAAATCATCCATCACTGCTGGAGTAAACATCTCAGGACTCACTAAAGCCAATCTTTCAACAAGCTCAACAGTGTCACGCAGCTGTAAACCTTCATTATGCATTTTTTGAACAGTATTTATTAACTCTTCACCATTAGACACCACATCCTTGAGATAAGATGACTGCTCTAAAATCTTTTCAGCAGCAAACCTTCTAACCTTTGGCTCTTTGTGATCAAGAAGTTGAACTACTTTTTCTAGGATTGGTTCACCATCCATGTTTGTTAGTGCATCTATAGATAGACTGCTTTCTTCTGTATCAAGCAACCCGAACAATTGCGGTGCATGCTCTATTAGGTTCAGTTTGCCTATTACATCTATGGTCCTTTTTCTCCTATTCGAATCTTTCAGAAGCTGGTCCACATATGATCTGTAGTTATCATCTCCATTCTCAAGCAGTACAAGAGCAATCTCATTATCCAGCTCATCACCTTTAAACTGGTTTTTTAATATGTCATACTTGCTTAATGTTGCTAGCCATCTGACAGCCACCTCACCAACCTCAACCCCCTTGCCTCTTAGATGGTCGACTAGAAGATCGATATGGCGATCTTCAATATCGTATTGATTTGCTTCTATATACGCCTCAAGACTTGCCGCCCTTACCTTGGTGCTTTTATCTGATAAACCTCTTAAGAGGGTTTCTCCTTCTTTATCTAATTTGGTCAGCCCAGTGATGGCTGCAGCCCTTATATTTTCATTCTCAGATTCATACTGTTTCTGTAAGAAGTTTAGGGCTAGCCTTTTTTGAAAAATATATGCATCACTAAACGCTTTTAGGAGCGCCACTCTTGTTTTTTCAGGTCTGCTTTCAAACTCAGAACTGAATCTCATGAAATCGTCTTCACTGACGATTCTTGTAACAAATCTCAATGCAAGTCCTTCTGCTATCGCCGGTTCATTAAACGCTTCCGATAAGGGTTCAATAACCCTTGGGTCTTGGCTTTCAACTAAAATCTTTGCAGCCTTTAGCCTTACCTCACTATCTTGATGGCCCAGCAACCTGATTAACGGTTCTACAGCTTCTTTTTTCCCAAAATCTTCAACTAATTCCAGAGCATAGGGTGTGAGTTTATCAACTTCCAGATAAGAGACCAAGGTATTTATTCTTTTTTCAGAACCCAAAATAAAAAATTCCCTTATTTCGTTTCTAATATCTGTATTTTCGTATTTGTACGACTCTACCAAGTAAGGTATTGAGCTGTCGTCTGAGATAAAGCGTAATGGTACTAGTGCGAACCTTACATCTGATTCAGATTCACCCATCAGTTGATGAAGCCTTTCTAACGCAGGAGCCCCAATTTCACCTAAAGCATTTCCCGCAACGATTCTGACATAATCTGAATCATCATTCCGCAATCCAATCAATATTTCAATTGAATCCGGATCTTTAATCCTTCCTAATGCTCCTGCCACCTCAGCACGAACATTGTAATTAGGATCAGATATATATCGCACTATAACATCCCTGGCTCTAGCGCCCCCGATAAACCCCAATATTCTTACGCCAATAGACTTAGGTATTGACTCTTCGTTCAAAGCACTGATGATAAAAGGAACAGAACCCTCTCCAATCTCCCAAAGTTTTTGTGACGCTCTTAGTCTGCTATCCAAATCACCGTATTTTAGTGTATCTAGATGGTACTCGATTTCTGTCCTTTGCGCTTCAGGGAGTTCTTCAACACCAACTAACCCCACCTCTTCATACCCAACCCCCTCTCCAGGAACAGCTACCTCGCCTTCCCCAGCAGCTATAAAAGGCATCTGTCCTGTTTCAAGCGCTTGTTTGTATTCATTTTGCGTTATCTTTCCTTGTTCCAATAGTTCATCCAAGAACTCCTGTTGTATTGGCGTTAAACCGCCCACATCTCCCCCTTCTACATATCTCTCTAGCTCTTCGGCCATGACAATAAGAATTCTTGATGCCAAAGACGTGAGTGCCTCTTGGCTTTCTCCCCTTTCCTGCAATCTCTCCTCAGGCGCCATACTTTCAATCTCATCAATCATCTTTTCTATATCGTTTACATGATGTTCATCAACTTTTTTATCGCTTATAGCCTCTTTTAGATATGGCAAAGATTTATCCCCGAACGAAATGATTGGTCTTCTCAGTTCACGTAAGTAAAACATGTTCTTCACCAGGTAATCTACCATCGGTTTAATTGCTTGTTCATCTCCAATTTTGCTTAGAGCTTGTGCAACAATCCCTCTATACCTCGCATTATCAAGATTCCTGATTAGCAATGGCAACGCTCTGCTGTCCCCAATATCTCCTAACAATCCAAACAATACTTCTTTATTCATGTCATCATATTCGCTCGCCTCTAATAACGCAGGCACTATTTCTGTACCATATTTCAATAGCGCCCCCTTTCCTTCACTATATACCTCCTCCTGATACGTTCTTAGTTTATCAATCTCTTCTATTATCTCTGCACTGCCTTCGCTAGCTTTAAGCGCTTCTAAGATTTTCTGCTTGACCTCATTCCTTTTAGTAAGGGTTTCAATTACATCTTGTATAAGATCTCTTCCGGCATGCTCTCCTCTAGGCGTGAAATATATTTTTGAAAAATACTCCTCCTGGGCAAGTTCAGAGTAATAATCATGGCCAATAATCATCCTGATTCTATTTTTTACATACTCAACATCATCGGGCTTGACAGGCTCTAGTCCATCATAAGTTGCTTGCATTTCTGAAAGTTCCTCATCTCCCATTTTCAAAAGCAGGTTTCTAATCTTGCTTTTTAATACTGGACTAGTCATATACCTTGCATGATCGCTTACCAGAAACTCGATAACCACGCCAAAAGTTCTCTTATCATCCATGTTCTCCATAGCATCTATCACAGTTCCTGTTTCATAGCGCCACCCCCCGTCCAATAACGCGTCCCTAAGTATAGGGAATTCTTCCTCGCTTCCTATCTTTCCAATTACTTCAATTGCCGCGTTGCTTACGTGATAAAGCTCGGAATTAACCCTCTGCTTCATGAGCTCAAGCACACTCTCCCCGCCTATCTTTGCAAGCGTAGATGCAATGTATGGCGAGTGCACCTGCTCACTCTCCAAATATCTTAGAAGATATGGTACTGCAGCCTCTCCGATCTCCAATATACCTTTTTCACTCTCTTCATACATTGGATTCTTCCGATTCACCCCTCTGCCTGTTATGCCTGCCACCATATACCCTTTTTCCAATAGCGATATGACTTTATCCTCCACCTCTCCTTTTTCCTTCTCCCCTTCTTCCCCGGTTAGCTCTTCTTTAACATCTTCCAGTTCTGGCGCACTCTCAACCATTCCAAAATATTGTTTTACCTTCGCTGCTGTCAAATCGTAATAGTTCGCTAGCCCGACTCCATGCCTTCTAAAGAACTTTTCATCTTTCCCGCTAAGCCTTATCAGATAATCAACTTTCGCTAAAGTTTTCATTGCAGAATTGAACGAATCCTTGCCAGGACCTTTTGCTTTGTTGGACACTGTTATCCATAAATCTTTCATCTTTTCAATAACAGGCTTATCGCTGTTAATTATGTAGGTAATGCTGTTTTTTATCTCTTCAGACTGTCTGCTGCCAAGGATTTTATCAACATTCAGCAGAGTGTATTCTACATCCTGCCTAGATATGCCAATGACGACACCGCTGAGCGCCCTTCGTTCGTTCGCCTCTAACTTGCCTATATCCCCTAAATCTATTATATATATCTCTCCGTTTGGCGTAATCATGAAATTCCCGCCATGAGGATCTCCATGGAATAATCCTGCATCAAATATCTGATAGAAAATGTGGTCTAATAGTATGTCAGATATCTCATTCACATCAAATGATAACAATTTCTCAATGTCTGATTTGTCTAACGAAAGTATGGTATCAATCTGGCTCTCCTCAAACCCTAAATTAGACATAACTTCTCGTTTTAGCTCAGCATCCTCTAACAAGATATCCTCTTTATGCTCCATCATTTGCATAAGCAAGCTGAACGAGACCCCTTTTACTGCTTCTTCAACTATCATGTCTTTGTTTGACTCGAGTATCTTTGCAAATTTAACATTGTAATGTTTCTCTTCTGGACTTTTATATCCCAAATTCCCTATTAATGCTGCTGCTTCAACTTCATTCCTGAAATCACTCTCCTTCTCAATACCCTCTCTTACAAAATCAACAATGTCAGGTATCTCCATTCCTGTTTTTTTCAATTCATTTACCACTGTAACCAAAACCTTGAAGTCTTCATCTAACAAATCGTCCAATCCTGGCCTTTTAATTTTAATCGCAACCTCGCTTCCATCCTCTAAAGTCGCAAGATGCACTTGCTTTATAGAGCCTGAGCCAAGTCTTGTCCCAAGGGCAGCCACCTCATTTTCTAATCTGTTAGTGTTGATAACTTCAAAAGCCTCTTGCTTGCTGAATGGTTTAACTGCCTCTTTCAACTGTCCGAGCGAATCCCTAAGTTCAGCGCTCTCAATAATTCCTTCCTGCTCGCTAAGAAACTGTCCTGCTTTGACACCTGCAGCGCCTAGTGAAGAAAGGAATAGTTTATACTTTTCACCCATTGAGGCATCTTTTAACTTCTCTTTAAGATTCAATAACGTTATGAAAATCGCGGTCCTTCTATCAGGGCTGTATGTTTGAAATATAGTGTGGAAAGCAATGCTGATGCGTTCTCTGGTTATGCCAGTAACCTCTGTTTCAGGTACAAAGAAGTTGAACACCTCGTTCAGGAAATCATCCATCTGTTTTTGGTCTGCCACCGTAATCGGATCAAATACCCCTCCGTTACCTTTCATCAAAAATTCAATAAAGCTATTGAACTCTGTCTCAGAAGCAGAAAATATTGAATTTCTAAACTTTGCTGCTTCGTCTTTATCTTTTATTTTATATGTGCTATACCCCACTCTTGGCCTTCCACCTATCTCTATAGTTTCATAAACCCCTGTATCGAACTTATCACTGATTCCAATCAGTAATTTAAGCAGCTCTATCCTTTTTTCTCTGTTATAAGCTCTTACAATCTCGCGCGC
Organism: Candidatus Woesearchaeota archaeon; assembly: GCA_019323525.1. Classification (GTDB taxonomy): domain Archaea; phylum Nanobdellota; class Nanobdellia; order Woesearchaeales; family JAHWHD01; genus JAHWHD01. Next base: position 10,815 of record JAHWHD010000074.1, on the reverse strand, counting down.
AAAAACCGAAACAGGCACTTCTGAAATGATGTCCTGCTCATCAACCGGAAACATGTCCAGCTCATCAACCCCTCCAGAATTCTTGCTAAGAAAACTCGCGATCCTGTTCGCTTGCTCTAATTTAGATGCCTTTCTGTCAATCAAGTCAAGCAACATATCGTCCCTCTTAAGACTTGGTGTTTCGAATAATTCCAATATCGTCCCAAGTTCCCTCTCCAGGTCGTCCTCTCTGCCTCCTAATTCATCATAATACAACTTATATGCTTCTTCTCGATATACGCGTTTTCTATCACCAAGCCCGTGCTGTAACAATAGTTTGTATAATATCCATTTCTGGAGAGGTTCTTCCCTGTCGCCGAAAAAGATTGAGTTAACTGTGCCTTCTTCTTTTGCATTCATCGCATCAATCATGCTCAGAGTCAATACAGTTTTCTCTATTTTATCTTGGTCAGCATCTTGAGTTATCATCTCTTTCACAGGTTCATAAGCAGGCATTCCTATTTTTGCCAGGATTAACCCTGCACGATTTCTCAACTCCTTTTCTTTGAAAGCATCAACCATCGTAGGTATGACTATCTCTTGTGTAGTTTTTATTTCTCCTATCTGTAGTATCGCCTGCAATATTCTGTTCCGTTTTATACTGCTGTCAAATTTCGGGCTCTTTAGATTGTCTATGAGTATGTCCACCACACCCTCGCCAAGTGCATTTAGGGCAGTGTTTATTGTTTCATGGTTTACATCATCTCTTTCTAGCAGATCAACCAATTTTGAAGCAGCCTTACGTTTTCTATCCTCATTTTCATATTCTATTTTTCCTAATGCGTCGATAAGCTCTTCTTCCAGATAATTTGCCCTGCCAAGATATTCTTTATCATTCAGTTTTTCAATAACTCTGTCCACCACCTGATCACCATAAGCCCATATCGCCCATCGTGCGTGTTGCTTTGCATCAAAATCTCCGCCTGCCCAGGTTTCAAATAGAAAATATAAGGCTCTATTTCCACCAATCTTTGCTATAGCGTCGACTGCCGCAGTCTGTTCATTTGTAAACCTATTTGCTTTGCCTTCAGATGCTAAACGCTCCAAAGCTGGCAGAGCCCTTTCATCCCCTAGATCGCCTAGCGCCCAGATGATTGGATTCTTTTCGTATTCATGTACTCTAAGCTCACTGATTAAAAATTCAACTGATGTGCCCTTTTCAAAAAAATCTCCATACTTCATCACACCTAATGCGTTAATTGCAAGATTGTATATATTGAGATTATAAGGACTTCTTGCAATATTTCTTAATCCTATCGATACTTCGTCATCAAAGACATCGCGTTGTCCAATCTGCGCGATAGTTCGCAAGATACTGGCTCTTATGCCTGGACTATTTCTGCTATCCTGTGCTTCTTTGATCAATACCCCTCCAACAGATGCATCCCCCACTTTTGCAAGCTCTTCTGCAGCCTTTATACGATTAGAGTTGTCCAAGTCGTATATCAGTGTGTTTAGAAGCGTATCAAACCCTGCAGCAGCTTTCTCCCCAGCTTCCAATATATCCCCTCTGACTTTATCATACCTTGACAAGAACTCTCCTCTGGGTCTTGGTTTCAAGAACCATAGCCATTCATTCTTTTTGCCAGACCATCCCTGCCTGAAAAGTCTTCTTGTTTCAGCATCTGCCAGTTCGTCTTGGTACGTGGCTTTTACATCTTCTGATGCAAACCCTAGAAGATTCCCTTCAGTCTCCCATACCATAGCTTCAAGAAGTTTAGGCTTCCATTCTGCAACGAACTCGTCCTCAGCATCTATGCTAGTAACAGGATCGCCAATCATAGAAGCGACCACTCCAGGATTGATATGCCCATCAGCAGAAACCCTTGCAGCAACAGTTCCAGAGGTTAACGCAAACCTGACTTCTTCAGCAACTTTTGCAGGCTCCTCAACACCGCTCTCTGACAAAGCCGCTTCCAGATCATCTATCATTCCAGCTCTCCATCTGGATGCAATCTCTATTACGATAGGTTCCTGGCCCATTAGGTTTGAAGCTACGTACACGACATTAGATCTTAATGTTTCAGTTACAGGCGTTACATCAACAACCTCCTCTCTTATCCCCTTGGACTTCTCCTCTAAAATCTCCATCCATCTTTTGGTAACCACCGTCGTTGAATCTTCAATCACCTCTTCGTCTCTTACAAATCCTTCAGGCAAAGCCTTCTTAAGAAGATCGTAATCAATATAAGGATCATTTTCTGGCAATGCGTTGACAACATCCCTAAACAGAATGTGGTTTTTATACGAACTAAATATTAGCCCTTCATCTATGAACAACCCTCTAATGAACTCTAGACTGTCCTTGGTCTCGCCTATTCTCATCAAAGCGATTACAAGATTGACTCTGTCTTCAGAAAGGTACTTTGATAATGCTGATGCCTCTCCCAATTGTCTAGAATAGCTATACTTGAACCGCGGTTTTAATTTTAATTCAAGTAATGATGAGGCCTCCTTAAACACTGCTTTAGCATTTGCCAACTCTTCTGATTTTTTGTTGAAAGAATCAATTATTAATCTAACATAACGACCTTTTTCTTCATCACCTAGAACATTAAAGTAGTCTATTTTTAACAAGTCCAAGATATCCTCACTTGTCAACTCGGTTTTATCTAAAATTGTAGGTTCAGCCAATTCAAGTACAGGAAAAAATTCCATCCCATAATTACTCGCAGCCTTTTCAGGATCAATATTTTGTCTGATATTTCTGATGACCCTTGCAATCTTTCTAACTCTTGTACCGCTGAAATAAGGAGCCTCACTAAACACGACCGAATACTCTCTACCTTGTATTAGATAAGTTCCAACATTCCCTTCTATCGAAACCTCCCTTACATCTTCAATGGTATCAGTTTTCCTGAACAATGACCTTATAGTCTTGTAGATTGAACGTATACCAATATTTTGTGTAGAACCATATATTGAGATAAGTCTTCTTAAATTTCTTCTCCATTGCCTGTTGATATAATCGCTCATCGATATAACTTCCTGTAACTTATCAGATAATGTAGAGACTTTCCCTCTTGGAACGATTAAGTTCTTTCCTTCAGGATCTTTACTTTTTATCGCTTGGAAAAGATTGTCTTTATTGAGATCTTGCTCTGAGTGGAAATTAGAATAAGCAGTAAACTCTCCATAATGCATATCAGCTCCTGATATCAGCACTTTGCCAGGAGCTGCGTCATTAATCTCGCCGAAAGATTTACTGTTCATCCACTCAAAAAGATTGCCGCCGTTAATGATTTCAAATCCGTCTATCTCTTCAAGTATTTGTTTGACTTGTGGGTCCTGGCTATATCTCTTGAGCATATAGCCGCCTAACCAATCAGGATGCGCAAGTATTGTTGCACCCCCGTATTTCTTAGCGCTTCTTAACATTGTAAGGCCGTCATTCTCAAGATAATGATAATCCAAAAAGCTTAGCTCGTCAAGTCTAAAATTCTCTTTATAGAACTCTTTTAATGATTTTATATCCTTGAAATAGAACAACATATGGTACCCTTCATCAGGTATCAGATGTGCCATTGAAGGCGCCATCTCAACCCCTGGTTGTAACATGATTCCTGTATCTATAAACTGTCCATCTGCCAATGTGTAGATATGCCCATCTATTTCTTTATAGTAATACCTTTCAGTACCGCCTAAGAGCCGGTATTCATCCCCCTCTTCACCCTGAAGTTCATATGCCCCGATTGAGTTATGATCTGTTATTGAGAGTACTGAAAACTGCCCTATTACCGCCTTTTCAATCACCTCGTCAACACTGAAGGCTCCGTCGCTGAACGTTTTTGTATGGCAATGCGAGATAAACCCGCGAGCTTTGAATGGCGCATTGATGGTTCCAATATATTCGCTGAACTCTTCATCATGTGGATTCTTATCTATAATCTTGTCAATCCTTTCTTGTTCTTTCTCAGGTACATGCTCTCTAATCTTTTTAAGCTCTTCAACAGGCGCTGCCAAAGTTCTTCCTACTGTAGTAGGGTGTTCAATCTCTTCTTCTAGATTTGTTATAAGTTCACTTAAAGCTGCTTGGCCCCCAGATTCAATTGCTTCCTGAACCTTATCAGAGAACTCTTCTTTGAAACTCTTTATTTCAAGAGCCAATGGTTCAAACACCTCTTCATACCCAACCCCTTCACTAGGTACAGCCACCTCGCCTTCACCTGCAGCAATCAGCTCAGGGCTTTCAGCAAGTACTCTTGCTCCTCTTTCAACCAACTCACCAGCACGAACAGGAATACTATTATGAATATCTATTATCGGCTGCACATCAGTATCAATATCCTCTCCTATCTGTCTTAGCTCATTTAGCTCATCACTTGTCAGCCTTTGAGGTTCTACAGTTTCACTACCTTTAACCTTGGTCAACAACGCGTTCAATCTTCCAGCAACCTCTACACTATTATCATAATCCTGCTTAATCCCTGGAACTGCCATTATATCCTCGAACACTCCCAATGCCTCAACCCTCGGCTTTGCTACAAAAGCCCAGAATCCTGAACTTCCAGCAACCTGTTCTATACCCGATGGAGATGCAAATATCCTTGCTGCAAGTTCTGTCTCTCCAGCCTGTGTCAACACTTGCTTATCGCGCACAAACTCCTCTTGCAAAAACTTAACCCTCGCTAAAGCGTTCTTAGTGGTGGGCAGAACATCCAGAGCTGCTAGGATTTTAGCTGCATACACAACATCAGAACCTCTGCCTGTAAATGCATCAGGCTGAGTAGCAAACTTAGTACCCTCGATCATAAAAACAATGTCTTCAAGATCATTCTCGCTTAAACCCAATCTTTCAGCATTACTGGTTACAAACCTGATACTATCATCTTCATGGCCCGTCTGAATTGTGCCGTATTCATTCTCAACATAATACCCAGTATCGTGCAATAAAGCAGCAACCATGTACGATGTTTGAACCTGTTCACTCACACCTTTACTCTTCAGGAGTTCAACACCCTCGATAACATGCTCAGCAGCATGAGCCAGGTTATGCCATTTGACATCAACCCTTAAAGGAGATCTACTAACATGATCGACGTATAAGATAAAAGCAGTTCTGACATCATCATTAGTATTGACCAGATTCATAAACTTGACAGCCTCATCACCTGACAGCTCTAAGAGAATATCATTAACAACACCAATCTCTGAAGCGCTAGTGATACCCAATTCAGTTATGGCTAGATCAGAAAGCTCAGACCTTGCGCTCAACCCTAGTTCAGTCTCAGATTTCTCTACAAGTTCAAGCAAGCTAGTAGCTTGGGGCTCTGCAATCTCCTGTCTTGTAGTGAGCGCGGGTTCAGTAGCCTCATACTCTTCTAAAGTCTCAGGAGCAGGAGGAGCTCTCATCATCTCAAGAGCAGCTTGCTTAACACCTCTTCTTCTGTACAATGGCAGGTTATTGTATTGCTCTAAACTATATCCTTGCTGCTCGACAAACCTAAGTAAAGGAGAACCACTGTACAACTTCACATATACTTCTTCATCATCTAACTTCTCAAAATACTGCTCTAGTTTAGACAATCTTTCCATAATCGGCAAGCTGTTCGCCTCTAGCAGAGAAATTCCAGTCTCACTTTCAAACAGTACTGGATCAATATTCTCCCCAAACACCAAATCATCCCAGAACCTAATCTGTTGCAAAGTTCGTGTTTCTGTCAGATGTTGCGTTCTTCTAAGAATACTCTCTTGTTTATGCTGCTCTGTCATCAAACCAAATTTAATGTACATATCCATGTCGCTCTCACTAATATCAGTCCTTATGATTGGACGTTCTCCTGAGAATATGGCATCAAATATATACGCAAAAGCTTCATCAGCAAGTTTTTCTAAACCTTGCCTGGTATTGATATCATATTGTTTATGTATTGGATCTGCAGCTAGCTGTTCTAGGTATCCTGGATGATTATCCCTTACAAAGTCAATCCATTCTTGTCTTTGTTGCTGAGTAAGTCCGGTCCAGATATGATGCGCCATCTCATGAGCCAGAATTCTTTTATCAATATCCCAAGTTTCAGGTGCAAATATGGTTCTAATCTGTGGCAGGTATAAAGCTCCTGCATCAGCCCTTCTCCTAATCTCTTGATAGAACTCGTTCAATAGATAAACTCGCCTGCTTTCATCTACTGCAATTCCGAACTTTGTATACACGTAGTTCAACATAGAATCAGTCTCAATAGCTGTTGTAATAGCTTCTTGCCTGCCAGTTGCTGCAGGCGTGTAAACTGCGCCTGGAAGTCTTGCATCTGTAATAGGAACCTGCCTAAGAAGATCGCTCTCAGGTATTAACATTTTTGCAACAGGAGCCACTATAGACGTCATGATTCTTATAGGCGCAGGCAAATCTTTCACTCTTGCATCAAACTCTTGGTCCCTAGAAATCTTTATAGTGACTTGCGGGAGTTCAGTTGCTTCTTTTGCAACAAACGCATTTTGAGAATACAATATTTTTCTTCCCGCAGTAGCATACCTGTCAACATCATTCGTTATCTCTTGCTTAGTAGCTTCATCAACCTGTACCAACCTTTGCCTGCCTTCAACAACTTCAGGAGTTCTTACTACTGTTTCTGTCGGAGACGTCTCTATGTAGTACCTCTTATTATCCTTCTGGAGCAATACAACAGTCGTCACCCCATCAGCCTTAGTGCCCAAGAACTTTACGCTATCAATATCAGTAGCACCCAATGTTTCACGTTCTCTTGACCCTCTTACAGAATTTCTAAACCTATCTAGTAACTCTTCATTATCTCCTCTATTAACCGCAACCTCAATATCTCTTGTTTGTTCTGTGAATACTACTAAATCATCTACACTTCTTCCAGTCCATCTACTGTCTTCAGACCCAAGAATCACTGGCACGTTTTGTTCAGAAGTGATAGTATAATCCTCTACTGGAAGATCAGAAATACGTTCTGTAGTTTGTAGTTGAGATGCCGGTATTGTTTCAGTTTCTGGTATAGCCTCAGGCGCTACTTCAGGAACCCTGGCCTCTTCACCTTCAACAACCCCACTCTCCGCTTCATACACCCCCTCCAACAACTTCAAAGATTCTTCTCTACTATACCCAATATCATCAAACTCAGTTTTATGTTCATTATAGTACCAGTACGCAAACACTTTAGCAGGAGTAGCGACCTGACCAGCATCTTCAATCTGTTTAGTATAAGTCTCTTCAGCTAATGGAGTTATACAGGCAGCATTCACAGTACTTGCAACTAGCAAAACCATCAGTACTAATCCGATAATCTTGTCAAACTTCATAGCTCACCACTGAACAGTTTTACCTTGATATACGCAGAAACAGATATGCCTAGCTTTTTTGCAGCTTCCTCTACCCTTTTCTTCTCTTCATCACTAAGGTACACGTGTACCATTAACTTATTCGTAGGCATAGTAATATTACTACAGTATTAAAGTAATACTATATAAACCTTTCTAATATATAATTTATTCGTCACCCCGCCAGACAAATCTTTATATATCATCCTCCCTTACAAGAGATAAGTTGAGGGGGATTTATGACTACATTTGAAGAAGATGTAATGAATATTGGTAAGGATTTATTATCAGTCCTAGGTTCAAACACTTTGATACCAGACCTTGAATTCTTTCTTGAAAATGTAAAGGTCATTGAAAGGTCAGGCAAACCATGGAAGGATGAAAAATTTAATGAACAAAATCTCTCACTTAACAGGCTAGTCTATGGCTTGCACCATGAACATGAAGGCTGCACTTATCTTGAGTACGATGTAAGATGCAAACAAGAAGGCGTTGCATCTGTCAGGGAATATTTTGTAAAAAAACTAAAACCAATATTCGAAAACTATCATCGCAGCATTGACCAGAACCAGATACAAAAGTACGCAGCATATATTGAACATCTATGTAGGTCTGGTCGCTTTCATGGATTCCTTGCTCAAAGGGTATTGAAAGAACTTCTTATCCAGACAAACTGTCCTATCTGCTTGGCAGATCTTGAAGTTACAGAAACACTAAAGAACAGCCTTGACCTACCTGAAGAGATTAACCCAGACGATGTAAAGCGTGTCAAGCTATGGACGCCTGCAGCACCACCATGGATTCCTATGTTCAGGCCAGAGATATTCAGAGGAATGGAAGAAGGAGTTAACACCTTCAGAGCAAAAGTTCCAAGATTGGTCATAGATTACAAAGTTCCAGTTGATTATAGAAAGGTTGCTTAGCACGGTTGTTTAAGTTCTTTTATCGCTCTACCTATAACATTAACCTCTGCTCCTGTTTTTGGCCTAACTTTTATATCCTCTAATATTTCTCTAAAAGCTTCAGCCACAACATCAACAAACGGCTGTTCCAGATTTTCAATAGTTCCTCTATCCTCAGGATCAACAGAAAGCGCTTTCACAATCGCATCTGACAATCCTTGAGGGATCTTGTCATTGATCTCTTTTGGAGCACGTAACTCTTTAATACCAAATTTAACAGGCAACCCACCAAAATCAATAGGGCTCCTTCTAGTGAGCATTTCATAGAAAATACTCGCTGCAGAGTACAAATCCCATGTAGTCTCGTCTTCTTTCTCTTCACTCGCCTCGATTTGTTCAGGAGCACTATATCTTTCTGTGACCATCGGACGATCCGAATATTTCTCTCTTAGATCCCCTTCAAACTTGCTTAATCCAAAATCTATTATCTTTACGTTGCCTTTAGAATCTATGATTATATTCAACGGCGTTAGATCCCTATGCACAATATTATTTTCACGCATATACTTCATTGCTTCTAAAACCTGCAACGCATACTCAGAAGCAACTATCAAATCCAAAGGCTCTTTTTTGAGATTCTGCTCATTCAATATATCGTTTAGTGTCCTGCCTTCAATATATTCCTGAACTATATATGGATTATCGCCACGTGCTGCAGAGTCTATGTATCCGACAATGTTAGGATTATGCATTTTCTTAAGCTGTAAAGCCTCACCAATAAAAAAATCCCTCCTCAATTCCTTATTTTCAGGATCAATGAAATATCCATACGGACTTACAAGTTGAAGTGTTTTTACAACAACATGTTTTTCATTAACTCTATCATACGCCAGCCATGTCTCTCCCATTCCGCCTCTACCCAGTTTTTCAGTCACCTCAAACCTTCCATCAATCACAGTTCCAATATCGATTTTTCCCTCTCGCGACTCCTTTTCAGAAAACTTCTCAAACACCTGCCTAAGCCTTGTAATGCTAGGCCTGTTATCAGGTTCAAGATTAAGAGCACCCATCACAACATTGTTTAGCTCAGTATCAACAGAGACAGTGAACTGCTTTAGATCCTCTCCGACATATCCTGATGCAGTAAATCCATTCAAATTCTTTAATTCTGTATCATAATTAACAAGTCTTCTCTTGGTATTCTCAGTGACTGGAATTTTTAACGCAAGCATCTCGTAGAATACTGTTGCCAACCCATAACCATCAACCTTTTCCTTAACCTCTTTACGATCACGATCTAATTGCTCAGGTGCAGCATGGGACGGTGTTCCAGCAATCTTTTCAGGGAAGTCTGACTTAATATCATCAAACCCTATAAAACCAAAATCAAGCACTTTTACCTGTCCGTCGTCGGTAATAAATATATTCTCTGGCTTGATATCCCTGTGCGTGTATCCCAGACTTTCAAGGTACTCTAACGCCTCTGCAACCTGCAGTGCAATCAACGAAGCTTCCTCAACAGTGAATGGCTCAAGCCTTGACCGTCTTTCATCCAGTATTTCTTTTAGAGATCTTCCCTGAACATACTCTGTAGAGATGAACGGAACATCTCCTTCGAGATTAAACTCAATCAGTTTAGCGATATTAGGATGGTCAAGTATTGCATGTTTAGTTGCCTCTTCCTCGAACAACCTTCTGACAAACGCATTTGTCGACTCTTGCTCATCTGGTGTTTGGGCTTTAGGTATTTTCAAAGTCTTGACTGCCACCAATCTATCCAAACTATCTGTAGCAGCCCATACAGTCGAGAACCCCCCTTTACCAAGCTTCTCAACCTCACTATACCCTTTCTCTACAAGGTCCTCAAGCTCCTCAACCTCTTCCCTGTCAGCAACAATCCCCTTTATACCCTTACTAGGCCTATTTACTTCCTTAAGCCTGGAATTATACTTGTCCATCTCATAGTACCTTTGCGCAACGATTGTAGGATTCCTCTCTATCTCTTCCAATGTCAAAGGCCTGCTCTTATCAGAGACAATCGTACCAGTTAATTTCACCATATTAGCTTGAGGATTACTGTCAGCTAAATCCTCAAACTTCGCAGCAAACGTAGTTCCGTCAGGATTCCTCCATATCGGTATCCTCTCAGTAGTGATTGGATCCTTCTCAGTCTGAGGGAACAAGAACTCGCCAAACCTCTCTCTGATCCTTGCCTCAAGATCATTGTTAAATGCATCAAGCAAGTGCAGCTGATTTTGAGGTGTTGCCATGAATATCTCATCACCTTTTTTAGTAAACCTCATTCGTATCCCATGACTTCTTGCAGTATTCCTGATAAGGTCCAGCAGTTCATGATACTTTGAATCAGTATTGTCAGGACTGTACCATTTATTATAAGCATTAAACCCGTCAAGTTCAAGGAACGTCATTATTACAGGCTCACCTGTCTCCTTGATCATCTCTTTAACACCTTCATAGAAAAACTCAAACCTGTAAGCGCTCTCATACCTAGGATCTTTGATCATCTTATCTAGATAGAAATTTTCTAGGTCCTGCTCAAACCTTTGCTGTAACGGCCTTAAGCTCGCAATAT
>JAHWHD010000073.1 GCA_019323525.1 Candidatus Woesearchaeota archaeon | reverse complement strand
CACTAATCTTTATAAACATCCCTGACCTATCCAGTTCATGATTAGGTTTATCAAGACAGTACACACTGTTGTATGGGCAATCTTCGTATATTTAGTATTCTTTGCATTCTACAAGGCATATTATATGGAATACGATATCTACTTTTGGTCATGCGTTGTACTCGTACTTGTCGAAGGAGTCATACTCTTGGCAAGGGACAGGAAATGCCCGCTCACGTCAATCGCAGAGCGCTATACTGACGACAGGTCAGACAACATGGGCATCTACCTGCCGTTATGGCTTGCAAAGCATAACCAGACAATCTTTTTAACTGTAATCGTGCTTGGCATAATGATACTTGCAGTTAGGAATTTGATTATATTATTATAAGAAATTATAAAAAAATAATAAAAAAAATAAGAACTTGTTTAAGTTAAGTTTTAATGCTTACTCTTTCTTTACATTAACAGCTTTTGGTCCTCTGTCGCCTTGCTCAACATCAAACTCTACAGCATCGCCTTGTTGAAGCATGGTTCCTTCAGGTAAAGCTGATATGTGAACAAAATACTCGTTACCGTCTTCAGCAGCAATAAATCCAAATCCTTTATCGCTCTTGAAAAATTTCACAGTGCCTTTCATTTTGCAATTACCTCCTACTTATATGTGGTCTCCTAGACCTATGACCTTGATTTCTTCGCTGGTATCCGCCAGTTCTGATTCTGGACACCTCAACCTTTACGATTTTTATCTGTTTCGTGTAAGGTTTTTTAAGCTTTCGTATATTGAAATCATAATCGTTTAATACCCTCTGAAAATTTTCATAATCAAAATCGCTTAACAGGTTAACTACCATACCTTCTTCTCCTGCCCGTGCAGTCCTACCTATCCTGTGCACATAATCTTTAGGATCATTAGGAATTTCATAATTATATACATGCGACACGTTCTCGATATGCAGGCCGCGTGCAGCTACGTCAGTGCATACAAGGACCTCAACCTTTGCTTTGTTGAACATCTCCATTGTCCTTGAACGCTTGTTCTGCGAGAACCCGCCGTGTATAGCTATTGCGCTTATACTGTTAATTTTTAGGTTCTTTACAACAAAATCAACGTTCTTTCTTGAATTGCAGAACACCATTACTAAACCGGATTTCTCGTTCTTTAGAAGGTGCACGAGCAGCGATATCTTTTGATTTCTCTGCACATCAAAGTATACCTGCTTAAGCTTTCTTGGGTCTACCATCCTGTGCGCTGATACTTTGATAGGAGAATTCATGTACTTGTGCGAAAGTCTTTGGATCCTGTCATCTATTGTTGCAGAGAAAAACAGTGTCTGCCTGTTTTTAGGGCATTGGCTGATTATCTTCTCAACATCTTCTAGGAAACCCATGTCAAGCATCCTGTCAGCTTCGTCCAGGACAAGAACCTTAACCTTTGACAGGTTCACATTCCCTCTCTGGAGATGGTCAAGCATCCTGCCAGGAGTTGCTACTACAACATCAGCTCTCTGGAAACCCTGAACCTGCGGTTCATAAGACACGCCCCCATATACGACTATTATTTTTAACTGCCTTGAAAACTGTTCAAGCGCCTCTTTAACCTGCTGAGCAAGTTCTCTCGTAGGAGCAAGCACTAAAGCCTGCAGCCCTTTACCTGGCGCAACTTTTTCAATTATGCCGCACCCGAAAGCTAAAGTCTTGCCAGAGCCAGTAGCTGACTCTCCGATAACGTCTTTACCCTCCACAATCCTTGGTATAGATACATCCTGTATCTTTGTAGGTTCTTTAAACCCCAGCCTATCGATAGCTGACAATAGCTCTTTACTAATTCTAAAATCTTCAAATTTCATTTAATTTCTACCTCATAAGTTAATTATACAAAGCACTCATCAAGAAAAAGCGAAATGTTATTCACAAGTGCTCTCTCCTTATGCTTGTCTTCTTATTATTTCAGGTTTAATTGGGGTAGTATTTAAAGCTTACGGACAAATACAAATTCTTCGCTTGGTAGTCACTAAACAGTGACAACGAAAGCGAAAAGTTTATAAATCTCCATTATTTTCATATATGAAAATGAGAGACAAATATCTATTCAAGACACCTAGAAAGGTAAATATGGAACCTTTGAACGCGTTTTATGATAAAGAGACAAGACAGCTTATGAGATTCCGTACTTCATGCGATTTCGAGAGATTCTTTGAGGACCCCAACATCCCACTAGCTTTCAAACTAGTTATGCGTGGTTGGTGTGCTCAAGGTAATAATGAAGGTCTAATGGAATACAGTGCTCCTTTAAGGGACAAGCTTACAGAGATGCTTCTTGATGAGTATAATGGACAGGTATATTTTCCAGAGACACGTCCTTTCCGTAGCATGGTCCGTCCTGTTAGCCAGTCAGAACTTTCAAAGATTCTAGACAAGGCAAAAACAGAATTCAAAGACTCAATCGCGCGTATGAGACAAAATGAATGTAATGGTTTCGACCAGAATGTAAACGCTGAATCTTTGTTATACATCCTGAATAAATCCATTATTGATGGACTCCTTGACGAGCACGGTTTAGAATCTGATTTCCACAGGACTTATGCACCTGAGATTAGGGCTGTAACAGCAGGTCTTGCCTGCCCAAGATAATTTTTCCTTTTTTTATATTGCTTAAGTCTTATTCTATAATAAAACTTATAAACATCAAAATTACTCAGCACTCTATGGACCAAAAAGCACACTACCTTGTTGTTACAGGCATAGTTGTTAAAGATGGTAAATTCTTGATCACAAAACGCTCAGCTGACGAGAAAGCTTTTCCTAACCAGTGGACAGTTCCAGGCGGTAAGCTTGAGCTAAAGGACTATGCAGAACGTCCTAAGGATACAGAACATCACTGGTACAACATTTTCGAAGACCTTCTTAAAAGAGAGGTCATGGAAGAGACTGCCTTAAAGATTAAGAATATACGTTATCTTACATCACTATCATACATACGTTCTGATGGAATACCCACTATTATCGTAAGCTTGTATGCTGACCATGCAGACGGAGATGTCAGGCTTTGCCCTGCACTGACAGAGCACGTATGGGTAACTCTAGACGAAGCAAAGAACTACGACCTTATCGCTGGAATCTATGAAGAGCTTGAGATGCTTGACAAGGTTCTGAAAGGAGAACAACCTGGAGAGATAAGTTTTTAAATACTTAGGGATTTAACATTCTTAGAGGTGATAGTATGAAAAAACTATTAGCATTACTAGTTGTCCTAGTTCTTGCATCCATGGCTATTGCCCAGGGTCCGCAGGGTATCCATGACCCAGGTACAGGCATTGAACAGCCAGAGTTAAAGGAAGCAGGCCAAGGAACAGGCCAGGGTCTTGAACAAGGCGCAGATGTTGAACCTGTTATGGTATCTGAACAGCAGCAGAACCAGGCTACAGCAACCCAGATCCGAGAACAGAACAGGGTCCATCTACAGACAGGTTTACAGACGGCTCTTGGAAGAGTTACTAACGAGAATGCAAGACAGAGACTTCAACAGAACATCGATATGTTCCAGCAGAAGTACCAGGAACGTATGCAAAGGTTTGAGGAACTTGAGATTTCAGATGTTGATGCAGAGACTGGAGCAGTCATGGTAAGAGCCAAAGAACAGGTAAAGTATCTTGGCTTTATCAAAGGCAAAGCAACTAAACGTTTCGAGATGGACGCTTCTGGTAATGTTGTAGAGAAAAAGCCATGGTATAGGTTCATGTACTCAGAATCTGTCTAAAGTTTTATTTTTTTTAATTTTTGATAATATAAAAACAGAAAAACACAAAAAAATATAAAAAAATAACTGGTTTTATTCCTGAGGTTCTTCTTCAGGAGCTTCTTCCATGTCTTCTTCATCAGGTGCCCGTTCTCTTGGAGCTTTACGTGGAGCTCCGCCTTCTATTTCGCTACCTTTCTGAAGCAAAGCGACGTTCTGAGCCTGTTTACCTCTTTCAGATTCAGCAGGTTCAAATGAAACTCTATCATTCTCTCTTATGAATCTTACACCTTGCAGTGCGCTGTGATGCACAAAATACTCTTGTCCATCCTCTCCTTCAATAAAGCCGTAGCCTTTTGTCCTATTAAACCATTTTACTTTTCCTTCCATTATACTCATCCTCCAATTATACTATTGTTCATTGCCCTACTGGCAATTAACAGCCTGCAAACACCGCCTCTTTTTAAATCTTTTCCTAGTTTTTGGAAATGTTTATAAAGCTGATTAGCCAAAACTAAGACTTAAAATGAAAACAATAGTCATAATGGCAACCCTTACTGCAATCTTGTTGATTCTCGGATGCCAGCCAGCTACAACAGAAGATGAGACTACACCCGCTCAGACCTTTAGTATCGAGCAAATATCCCATCATTCTACAGCTGACGATTGCTGGCTATTGATAGATGGAAAGGTGTACGAGGTTACAGAGTTTATCCCAAGCCACCCTGGAGGCCAGGCTTTGTTACAGGGTTGCGGAAGCGATGCAACAGAACTTTACGAGACGCGTCCGATGGGCTCTGGTGAACCCCATTCAACAAGAGCAAGAGATCTTTTGAAGAACTATTATATAGGTGATTTAAATGGATAAGAAATTCTGGAGATGCACTGTCTGCAACGACATACACTACGGAGCAGCAGGCCCTGAGACATGTCCAACATGTAAACAGGTAAACAAGTATGTAGAGATTGACAAAGAAGAAGCAATAAAAGTGATAGGATGAACAAACAAGAGCTTTTTGATGCATGGAAAGATTATTGCAAAGGCCAGGACTTTAAGCTTAACAATGAAAAGCATGTTTTCGAGGTCATTGACGGAGTTCTTGAGAACGAAAAAATGTTTGGCCTGAAACTCTGCCCTTGCAGGCTGCGCGACGGCACAAAAGAGAGAGACCTTGAACTGCTGTGTCCCTGTAACTTCCAGCCCCAGAAAAACTGGAAAGAGAAAGGAGAATGCTGGTGCGGTCTATTTGTAAAGAGGTGAATAAAAATGGTACTTAACACAATATCATACTTCCAGCTTCTTGGCAAACCCTTGATAATGTGGCTAGGAATTATGACAATACTATTATTACTTACCACGGCATACCTAGGCTATAAGGTTTTCAAAGGTCGCGGTGAACTTTTCATGTATCATAAACGTTTGGCGATAGCAACTATACTCCTTGCGCTTGTACACGGAACCTTAGGAGTTCTTGCATTCTTCTAGAAGTTCGAAGGCATAATCAACCCTATCTTTTACAGGTACTATGACAGGAACCCTCATGATTGGCTGCTTTAACTTTACATACAGCTCTCGTATCTTTCTAAACTGCTGTTCAGCTTCATCATAACTTCCCATCCTTGGAGCCCCATTACCTGTGACTGTCCAGAACTTCCTAGGCATCATGTCAAGAAAAAGCACAAAATCATACCTTGCTTCATCAACCTCTTTCTCTAGATCATCAGGTAATCTTCGTTCATACCAAAGATAATGGAACAGGTTATCTATCTTGCACCTATCTAAATATACTCTTTTACCAGAAGCACTGCTCTCCTGCTCAATCTGTAGCTTGTAAGCCCGCGTCATAAAATAGTCTAAGTCAGTCCAAGGAAAAACTCCCTGCTCGATCAATGCAAGCGCAGACTCTGGCACTGTAGTCTTTTGCCTTCTAGCAAGTTCATTGATAAAAGTTGTTTTTCCAGAACACCTTCCTCCTGAAACAGGTATGATCTCCATAACAAAAAAAAACATCACAATCTGCTTAAAAGCATTTCTATACACTGTTTTATATGTTTTAAATAGGTATATAGATAAGAATTTATAAAAAAATTTATATATGTTAGTTAATAAATTCAGTATAGGGTGATACTATGAAAAAGATAATCGCTTTGATACTAATACTTTCTTTGATTCTGGTATATGGCTGCGGAGAAAAGGCTGAGCCAGTTGAACCAAAACAGGTTCAGCCAGTTCTAAAGGAACCTGTTGTCGAGGTGGTTGAGGATGAATCAGCACCAGTTGTTGAGCAGGAGCAACCTGTAGCAGAGCCAGAGTCAGTAGCTGAAGAAGAACCAGAGCCTTTAGCTGAAGAAGAGCAACAAGAGACTGAAGAGGTAGAAGAAGAACCTAAAGAAAAAGAGCTTCCTTTAAAGGAATTCACAGTTGAAGCTGATGACCGCGGTTTTTATCCGAGCTATCTGGAAGTCAACAAGTTCGACAGGGTAAGGATAACTTTCAAGGTAAGAGACGAAAATATTGACAGGGGCGGTTTAGAGTTCAAGAGCTAT
>JAHWHD010000016.1 GCA_019323525.1 Candidatus Woesearchaeota archaeon | reverse complement strand
GTACTAGTTCTTGTTCAGGTTCTCTTAGGTTTATAACCAAGATTACGCCCATTACTATAATCAGTCCGAGGATGATGTACAATGTGATTTGGGCTTTTTTGTTCATTTTAATCACTTGGCGTAGGGGTTTTGTATTCGTATGTGCCTAGGTCTATTACCTTTAACTCTGTGTAATAATCTATATTGAATCTGCCTTGGCCTACAGACGTTATTACAATGCCGTCTTTGTTAAGGTTTACAACCCTTCCAATATCTCCTCCTAATATTGATCCGCTTGGACCTGCATATCGTGAATCGTCAATACGGGTTGCGTGAAAATGGAAATCTGAAAAAGCCGCGCCTCCTAAGGAACTAACTTTCATAGCATACGAGTACTGACCATTGTCTTTCTGGCTATCTGGCTCACAAGGAACAAAATCAATGGTTCCTTGCTTATTGACAAAGCACAACCCTCCTATTTCGCTCTTCTTTCCATTGAATTCAAACTCGCCTGCTTTTCCGTCTTTTTTTATTCCGTTTACTTTTGTTCTTTCTGACAAGTCAGTCTGGATTAGCTGTCCGATTCTGTCCCGTACCTCCTTGTTCTGCATAGTGTCGAGTACGGCCTTTATTTTCTTCATCTCAACAAACGATATTCTGTGGCTCTGCGCGTCGAAATCTTCGGTTTCATAACTGGCATCTAAACTATCAGATTCAGAACGCCTTGTGTGGCCTACGGACTGCATTCTTTGGCTTATCTCTTTTTTTAGATCTTCTTTGGACTCTTCAAGGTCTTCGGGCTTCAAAGTTTCTAAGAAATACGCATCTTTTACAGTTATTTTTTCGTTTTGATTTTTATCTAATGTCTCCAATAATCTTTTAAATTCATCTTTATTGAACTCTTTGCTAATATCTGATAATCTTTCTTGGTACAGCTTCGTAACAATGTCCTTATCAGTATCATACTTAAATTCGTGTGAATAGAATCCCGTCTTCCCTTCTAATATTCCATTTTTGACAAACTCGTTTACTTCAGGGTTGTCACGTCTATGTCTTAGTACCTGCACTATAGCTTCTTGACCATAGAAACTTGAATCAGGAGAGTTGTATAGTTCTATTAATTTTTTAGAAACCTCGTTTTCTTTGATGTGACCTAATCCTTTGATCGAAGCGACTATGATTATACTGTCAATTTTAAATTGCGGGTTGTCAACATACTCGCTCCTTTCAAGAAAATCAGATGGGGATTTCATCTTTTTTTCAACTATTGCAAAAAGCGAGTCTATACTTTCATGAGTTCCGATTTTCCCTAGAACATTCGCTGCTGTTTCTATTAGTTCTTTGTCTTTCTCTTCTTCTAGAATCTTAATCAGACTTGGAACTGCATTTTCGTGTTTTGCAAGAGCATTTGCTGCCTGTTCTCTGTATTCTCCTTTGTCTTTTCGAATGGCTTCGAGAAGAGCATTGGTTGCTTTTTCTGATTTTTGATTTCCTAGTGCTTCGTAAATCTTAAATATTGTGAATTGTTTGGGGTCTAAAAGTTCCAGTAGCGCGTCTGTTGATCTGGGGTCGTCAATTTTTCCAAGAGCGCTTATCGCTTCTTCTCCAAGCAGAAAATCTTTGGTATATTTTTTTAGGGTGTCTATTGCTCTTGTATCGCCCACTTCGCCCAAAGCCTTTATTCCTGCCTCTTTTCTATATTTGTCCTTGGACTCGGCCCATTGTATGGCTTCTGCATAAGTGAGCTCAGGAGCATGTTCCAGGAAACTTTTTTCCTGTGCAGTTTTCATTGAGTTAATAATCTTTTCAACTTTTTCATTGTCGAATCGGCTAGCGCCGTCTTTTGAGATGTACCAGGTTTTATATTCAGAATGTACGCTAAAAACCATGTTTAACAGGTTTAATCTGTTTGTTGCTAGTTTGTTTTGATCATTAATCTTTACGACGGCATTCCCCTTGGTGACAACAATGTTAGAATTTTCAGAATCAATATCCATCCATTTATATGGGTGCTCTTGTGGCAAAGTTATTTTGATATCGTTCTCCGATCCATACACTCTCAGCAAATACACTCCTGCTTTTGCGTCTACATCTGACTGCACATAGCTGACTCCTGTAGGCGGTTTCGGGCCTGTTGCATAGTTTAGACCATTCTTTACCTCGAATCTTACGCTGTGCTCATTAATGAACTTGGAGTTTTTGCTATAGATAAGATGAGTATTGCTTACTTTTTTAACACTGCCTGTGATTAATTCTTTTGTCGGTGTCTCCTTGTCTTCAAAGACAATCTCTGCTCCTTCTAACTCTAGACTTTCACCTAGCTTTGTAATCTTGATTTTGTATTCTTCGCTTTTGTCCTTTGGTCTTATTAGTTTGAGCTTTCTTGAAATTGGGTCATACTCAAAATCCGCTTTGTTCCCAAAAGCAGTGGCGGATGGAAATTCTGACCCCCCTGCTTGCAAATCTATCTCTGACCCTGCTTCTAAAGACCCTGACCATTTTCCGTTAACAAATTTTATGTTCTTAAGTTTAAATGCATTGAATTTAGAATCATCTTCTCCAATAATTCCGCTTTCCAGGTGAAGTGTTCCATCGGATTCCAGTAAAAAGTTTCCTTGAGATATTTTTCCAATGCCTGAACCTGTCTCTCCATTTGTGATGGTGCAACTGTTTTTTGAACAAGTACCGTACCCTTTAACTGCACGGTCAAGAGGTGGAAGCAGGATTACTGTGCCTCCATCTAGTGTGAGTGTTCCTTTCATTTCAGGTCCCAAGGTAACCTTAGCATCGCCCTTAATAACTACTTTTTTACCTGTTAAGTCTCCTGTGATAACCCCGCTTGTGATGTAATAGGTTCCATCCTGGACAGTCCCTGTGATTTCACTGCCTAAATCTTTAGATTCTGTTGAGTTAAGGGTTTTTACCTCTTGGCCGTTATCACCCATGGCTAACTGTAAGATAATCAGAAAAAATACTGTAATCAATACTATCTTTTTAATATTCATCTTCTGTATTTTATTGCAAACTTGAATTCATAGTAATCTTCAACAGGTTCTGGTTCAGGGAATTCAGAGACTATGGGTTCCCTGTCAACAAGTGTATAGATTACATTGCCATCCTCATCTTCTTCTAACTTGTACATAATGTCATAGGTATCTGCAATCTCTATAATCTCGCTTAATAAGATAAAATCAGGGTCTTGTTCTTGTTTATCGATAATCTCGTTACTAATGATGTATATTTTCCAGAGTTCAGCAGGTATTATTACCCTGAACTGGTTCAGTTCTTTAACCTCTTTGCCTTTTTTGATAGCAACAGGGTAGTTTACATCGAGAATAACATCTTTTTCAGCTATCCGGCTTGTTATATTGTATTCTTCTACTGTAATCTCGTACTCTTCAAAACCAGCTAAGTTCTCTAAACATAAACCTAAATTGTTATCCATATATTTTTGCAGTTCTAGTTTGATAGTATCTATATTGGGAATCAAAGACTGGCCTTCAAAATAATATATCGGGACATCATAGATGCTTTTTTCTGGAAGAATGTAGTAACCGCCTTGCCGGCTTATCAGTTTAATTGCCTGTTCTCCTGTTGTTTTTATGCATGATTCTATGTAATATCTTATTGGGGCTGTGTCTAGTGTTGGTACTAGTTCTTGTTCAGGTTCTCTTAGGTTTATAACCAAGATTACGCCCATTACTATAATCAGTCCGAGGATGATGTAC